>DYNR01000350.1 GCA_020720945.1 Chthoniobacter flavus
TTTTTCGGGTTCGGGCGGGACGGGGAGCGCAGGCGGGAATCCTGTCGTTTCGGAACGGAAGCGGAGGAGTTCCATTCTTCCGTCGGTGTGCTCCAAAACGGCGGTGCAACTTTCCACCCAATCCCCGGTATTCCAGTATTCGACCCCGTCGATTTGCCGGTGGGCGGCGGTGTGGATGTGACCGCAAAGCACGGCATCCACTTTGAAATCCCTCGCGTAACGGACGATGGCTTCCTCGAATTTTCCGATGAAACCGATGACATTTTTTACTTCGGCTTTCACATAAGCACTCAACGACCAGTAGTGGAGGCCGAGGAGTTTCCGGAAAAAATTGATCACCCCGTTACAGCGGATCAAGAATGCGTAGCCGATGTCGCCGATGTGCGCGAGCCAACCGAGATTTTGAACGACGGTATCGAGTTCGTGCCCGTGGATGACGAGCATTTTCCTGCCATCCGCCAAGGAGTGAACGGCGTTCTTTTGGATACTCACGCTCGCGTAGGAAGCATGGAAGTCTTCAAAAAATTCATCGTGGTTGCCCGTGATGTAAATGATTTTTGTCCCTTTGCGCCCTTTGCGAAGAATTTTTTGCAGGACATCGCTGTGCTCTTGCGGCCAGTAAACGCTGCGCTTCAACGCCCAGACATCGATGAGATCGCCAACGATATAGAGCGTTTCAAAATCGTAGTCCTTCAAAAAATCGAGCACTTCGATCGCCCGGCTTCCTTTGGTTCCCAAATGGAGGTCGGAAATCCATCCGGCACGGCAGAAAATTTTGGCAGATTCGTCCATTGCCCGATTGCCTTACCCAGATTCGGGAGGTTTGTAAGGCGGAAAACTGTGACGATTTCGTCACATTGGCGGCAGGGCGGCGGAGAGGGCGGCGAGGTCTTTGCGGGCGCAGAAGTCGGAGAAGGATTCGTCGGGGTATTTTGCGGAATCGAAAAAACGGAGGAGGGATTGGATGGCGGGGAGAAGGTTTTCGGGAGGGACACGCTGGAGCAGGAGGCGGGAGAGCACGGGTTTTTCGCCCAATCGTCCTCCGACAAAAAGGTCGTAGGCTTCGGCTTGCCCGTTTTCGGTTTGTCGGCGGGTGCCCCGTAGCCCGATGTCGGCGATTTGATGTTTTCCACAACCGGACGGGCAACCGCTGAAATGGATGCGCAAGCCAGAGGTGCGGGCGGCATCCGAAGCATCCAAGGAGCGGACGATTTCGAGCATCCGGTTTTTTGTGTCCGCCAAACCGCGCGAGCAAAACTCCGCGCCGGCGCAAGCGGCACCGTTGGTTTCCAATCGGTCGGGATCGCAGGAGCACCCGAAAGCTTCTGCGGCTTCCAGGAGCGAGGGGGCGGCGGCTTCCGGGATGCCGAGGAAAAGAAGGTGCTGCCGCTGCGTGATGCGGAGTCGGGCAGAGGGGGAGACCGTTTCTGCGAGGCGGGCAAAGAAGGCGAGTTTGCCGGGGTGCAGGCGGCCCGCGGGGAGGGGGATTCCCACGATGGTTTCGCCAGAAATTTTTGAAGGGAGAATCCCGGAGTGGTTGCCGGTTTTTTCGGGTGTTTCAGGCGAGGTTTTTTCGGGCGGCGGCGGCAGGAGCGGGCGGTTGATCCGTTTTTCGACAAAATCTAGGACGGCGGGAATGCCCCAATCCCCGACGACTTGTTTGAAGCGTTTTTTGCCGGGGCCGCCCGTTTCTTGGCGGTAGAGGGCGATCAGAGCTTCAAGGACGGGCCAAGCGTCTTCCGGCGGAATCCAGGCGGGGAGAGTTTCTGCAAAACGGGGGGAAGAGGATAGGCCACCGCCGATTTTTACGCCGAAGCCGGGGAGGCCGCGAGAATCCTTTTGTGCGAAAAAAGAAACGCAGTGGATGGCGGATTGGGTGCAGTCCACGGGGCAAGCCGACACCGAGATTTTGAATTTTTTCGGAGCTTGCCCTGCGGCTTGCAAGTCCTTGAGTTTCTGGTTGATTTCATGGAGCGTCGGAGTGACATTCCAGATTTCTCCGGGGATTTGTCCGGCCAGAGGGCAGGTCGTGAGGGAATTTTCCCCCGCGTCCTTCCGCCAAGAATCCGGGATTTCTCCAGTGCGGAGGCGGGAAGAAAATTCGGCGATTCGCTGGGGCGGGAGGTGGTAAATTTGGAGGGCGCAACGGCCTGTGAGGTCGCAAAGCCCCGTTCCAAACTCATCTGCAAGTGCGGCGAGCGTGGCGGCTTGGCGGGCGGAAATCTCGCCGTTTTGCGGGTAGAGGCGGAGGAAAAAAACGCCGTCGGTTTTGGGGTGTTGGAGGTGGAAACCAAGGTCGCTTAAAAAGTCGAGTTCCGCTTCTTCCAATGCGGAGGGGGCGAGGGAACTCAATTTTTCAAATAGGAGGTCGGCGGAAATCGGCATGGGGGCGAGGGTAAGGGAAAAAATGCGGGGGAGCAAGAATCTACCC
>DYNR01000351.1 GCA_020720945.1 Chthoniobacter flavus
ATATTTCATTTCTATTTTCTTTTTTAAGCGTAGTTTTAGCGTTTTTAAGCGGTTGGAATTTTACCGATTGGGGGGCAGAGTTTTTGCAGGTTCTTGGCTTGCGGCGACATCTGCCAGTCGCCGTGGTCGTTCCTTTATCCGCAAAAACCCAGACTGTCCGAAATCCGAAATTCACGGGAGCAAACGGGCCGTTTTGTTTTCTCGTCGTAGCCTACGATAGACCAACGCGCTTCGCTGTTGCGGTAGAGGATCATGACTTTCCCGTAAACTTTGTGCTCCGCAAATAATTTGGGAACTTCGTCCTCGAGCTGGTAATTGAGTTTGGGGTCCGCAAGCAAAATCCCGTCCTCGCATTTTCGCTCGTGAATCCCTACGACAAAATCAGGATAAAAACCGCGTCCATCCGGCATGAGGACATTCACTGCCCACGGCTGGCGCGGCTCGTTCCTGTGCCACCAATTCACGATGGCATTGGTATCGCTATCGAGCATTTTAGCAAACTCCACTTCCCACGAGTTCAGCCCGGCAGGAAAAATCCCGTAAATGTTGTGTGAGGAGGTAGCCAAGGGTTCGGGGGATTCCCAGCTTTCGGGTAGCGGTTCGGCTTCCTGGATCTGCGCTTGTGCGGCAATCGCTGCTTTCTGCGCCTCATAAAGCAACTTGGGGTGCGTCGCCAATAGGACATTGAGAAAATACGCAACTTTTTTGGGGTCGGAAGCCTCCGATAAAGTTTCTTCGCGCATGACCCGCTGCATTTTCCGTAGCAACGCTTGCCGCAATTCCCGGGGATCAAAACTTTGGTTTCTCAGCAAAACGCTTTGCGCCATTTTCGCCGCCTGTTCCTCCGACAAAACAGCGGCAAAATTGAATTCCTGCTGGACCGAGCGGGTGAATATATCCAGCGTGCGCTTTTCGACAGGGACGGTCTTACGCACGATCTCAAACAATGCCCGTGTAGAAATGACAAACTTCTGGGCGCAGTCTTCTTCTGTGACCTCATTGTCGCCGTGAACCTGCGTCTTAAAGCTTTTAGGAACTCCGGGACGAAGCGCGTATCGGTGGAGCTTTACCGTCCCGACAACTCGTGTAGGAATATTAGTTTGAATCTTGTTTCTAACAGGATCGTTCCCAGCTTTTTCGCCGCCAAAAAACACCCCGAAATCGAACTCTTCTTGCCCCGTCGGTGCTGGTGCGTCCATCTCGGCACTCTGGTCGTGAAAGGAGTTTCCCCCCAAGGGCTCCCCGCAAAGCGCAAAGCCCAAATCGGTTTGCCCCCCCGCATCCACAGAAACAATCCGTGGCTGCTCGCCCCCGCCAAAACGCATGGCTACCATTGCGGTGCTTGCGCTGGCGTAGGTGGTTTGAATCTGGTTGATCTTTTGCCCTGCGAGGTCTAACCCCGTCTGGGTTTCAGGATCGGCGAGAAACACATACCCGTAGTTTAGCTCCTCGGGCAACCGTCCGCTCCTCGCTTTTGCATGAAGCCGCCGATGCACCCGCAGGATACGCCCGACAAGCTGCACCCCGAAATCCACCTCCCGGCTTGCCCGCATAGAAACAAGCATAAAGGCACGCGGGGCATCAAAACCCATGGCGACCGACATTTTAAAAAGCAATACCTCGCGCTTTTCATCATTGGCAAGAGCCAGCAACCCGCTATCGGGCTCCTCCGCCGTATGAACGGCAATCTGCTCCTCCGTAAAACCGAACCCTAGCAACTGCTCCTTGAGCCGGTCGATATGCCGAGAATCTGCTCCCTTTTTGTCCGAATCCGCTTGGACTAACAGCAAGGGAACGAGCGGGATTTTCTGCTCCGCAAGGCGTGCCTTGAGCGCATGGTGCGCGGCGACCGCATCCCGGAGTGCCGTCGTTTCTAGGTTGATCAGCCCCCGCTTATCCGCATCGGAAAAATACGCCACACACTTGACCCCCATCTTGATCAACCCCTCCCGCACCGCATCGGAACGGCTGACGCTGATTCTCTGAAGCTCCGCAATCCCCATCGCTTTTTCAAAGGCTTTGATGTCCTTGTCGTCCGGCGTTGCAGTCACAAGAATCGTGTATTCCGGCTTGAGCGTATCACGGAAAAACGCCGCCGCTTGCGTCTCGCCACCAAACCCGTGATGCGCTTCATCCACCACGACTCCGATGCGCAAACCCTGCTCGCGCAAGGACTCGATGAGCAAATCAATCGAGGGGTTCGTCTCACTTTCTTTACGGACATTGCGTTTGTCCTTCATCCGGGTAGCCACCGTTTGCCAAGTCGTGACAAACACATCCCCTCCCCTGCTCCCTGCCGTAGTGCGGTCTTCGGCGATTTCCCGCAAACGAAGCCCCTGAAACGATTCCCGCAAATAAGACACCGTCTGCCCCGTCACCCCCTTGAACGGCGCAAACCAAAACCAGACGACCTTTTCCAGATGGCTG
>DYNR01000074.1 GCA_020720945.1 Chthoniobacter flavus
TTCTCTCTCCCTTTTCAGCTTTCAAGTTTCAGCTTTCAGCTTTCTCCCTTTTTTCAACCCCTCGCCAGCGACGGGCTAGGAAGCCCGCCCTCCGTTGCCCCACTTCCTAATTCGTAATTCCTAATTCCCCCTCTCCCCTCTCAGACTTCCTGTTTTCGGTGCAGCTTGACGGAAACCCGTTCGAGCACCAAAAATAAAGCCGGCGTCACATAGAGAGTAATCAACTGGGAAATGACCAATCCCCCGACAATAATCACGCCGAGGGGTTGCCTCGATTCCCCGTCTTGCCCATAACCTAACGCCAAGGGAATCGCTCCCATCAAGGCCGCAAAGGTTGTCATCATGATCGGGCGAAAGCGTTCGATGCACGCCTCGTAAACGGCTTCGCTGCTGCCAAGACCTTCCGCTTTTCGGTGCAAAGCAAAATCCACCATCATAATGCCGTTTTTCTTCACGATCCCGATGAGCAAAAACATCCCCACATAGGCGTAAAGGGAAGCGTCCATCCCGAAGAGCAACAGGCAAGCCAAACCGCCGACCGCCGCAACGGGCAACGCCGTCAACACGGTGATCGGGTGGAAGTAGTTTTCGTATAAGATCCCTAAAATCACATACATAGAAAATACGGCAAAGAGCATCAAGACGGCCAAACTGGCGATGGTTTCTTTGAAAACTTTCGCTTCGCCTTGCAACCCGCCTTTCACATCGGGGGGCAAAGTTTCCTCCGCTGTTTTTTCAACAAATTTCGCGGCGTCTCCGATGACCGTGCCAGGTGCCAAATTGAAAAATACCGTCACGGCAGGGAACTGGTTGATATGGTTAACCGATTGCGGCCCAAGGACTTCCTTCCATTTTGCGACAGCGCGTAGAGGGACGAGTTGCCCGTTGTCTGAGCGGACATAGAGTTTGTCCAAATCCGCGACCTCGTTGCGCAAGTGATCGGCGGCTTCCACGATGACCTGATACTGGTCTTTTGGAGTTTTGATGAGGTAGGTGAAGTTTTGCGAATAGGTGCTGCGGATGGTGTCGAGGATGCCCGAAACGGGCACTTGGTAGCTCGCGGCGCGGTCGCGGAGAATATCGATTTGCAGGTTCGGCGTGTTGAGGCGCAAGTCCGAATTGACAAAAAGGAAGCCCGGGTATTGCTGGAGCTTGGCGACCAACTCCTGCGCCGCGCGGTTGACGGTTGCCGTGTCGATCCCGCTCAACGCGTAAGCGAATTTCCCTTGGGTTGTCGCCGTGGCGCCCGTGCTAATCTGGAGCACCGGGTTGGCTTGCAAAAACGACATCATGCCCGGTGTCCCGTTGATTTTTTTGGAAATGTTGGCGATTACTTCCCGGATCGGAGGGCGTTCCCCGACCGGTTTGAGAAAGGCAACGCACATCCCTTGGGAAGAGGACATCCTGCCGCTCAATCCCGTAAGAGTGATTCCCGTAATCACCGAAGGCTCTTCCCGCAACGCGGAATCCACGACCTGTTGCAATTGCCGCATCCGCGCTGGCGAAGAACCTTCTTGGGCTTGAAAAACCCCGCGGATAAAGCCGCTGTCTCCTACTGGCAAAAGAGATTTTGGCACGGCCATGAAAAGCACGATCGTTCCGCCCAAACAAAGGAACCATGCCGCCAACGAAACCCAAGTGTGCTTCAGGAAGAAGCGCAACGATTTGCCGTAAGCGGCGATGACTTTCGAGAGCACGGAGTTCGCCATCCGTTCGACGGTCGTTTTTTTTCCCGACCGGTGCGCCCCGAGCATTCTGGCGCACATGAGCGGGGTTAGAGTTAAAGAAACGACTCCCGAAGCGATGATGGCGACAATGATGGTGACGGCAAACTCTTGGAGCTGGCGTCCGAGCAACCCCGGCATGAAAACCAGCGGCAAGAAAACCGCAGCCAACGAAAGCGTCATGGACAAAATGGTAAAACTGATTTCCTTCGCACTGGCCAATGAGGCTTCCATGGCCGATTCTCCCGCTTCCATCCTCCGCACGGTGTTTTCCAAAAAAACGATGGCATCATCAACCAAAAACCCGATGGAAAGGGTGAGCGCCAGCAGGGAAAGGTTGTCGATGCTATACCCGAGCGCCGACATGGCCATGAAGGTAATCAGGAGCGACATGGGCAAGGCGATGGCGGGAATGAGCGTGTCAACGGCTCTGCCGAGAAAGAGGAAAATCACCAACACGACCAAGACGAAAGCGATCAGGAGGGTTTCTTGGACATCTTCGACGGAATCGCGGATTGTGGCGGAACGGTCGTAGAGGACATGGAGTTGCACGGAATCGGGAAGCTCCGAACGGAGTTCGGGAATCATCTCTTGGATCGCATCGGCGGTGGCGATGACATTTGCCCCGGCTTGCCGGGAGACGGCCAACACGATCGCCGTTCCACCCTCCGATTTTTCACGAATCCAGAGCGTTCTTTTTTGTCGTTCGTCTTGGAGGGAATCGACGACTTCGGCGACATCCCGCACATACACGGGAGCATCGTCCTTTTTCATCAAAACGAGGTTTTGGTAATCTTCGACGGTTTTGAGTTGTCCTTCGGGGCGCAGAAGGAGTGTTTTGGTTTGACCATCGAACTGGCCGGAGCCTTCGTAGGCAGTGCCCGCACCGACCGCTTTTGCCAAATCCGTCACGGTCAAACCACGGGCAGCGAGTTTGGAGGGGTCGGCTTTGATGCGGATCGCCGAGCGGGAGGCATAGACATCGACTTTGGACACTCCTTGGGCGGTATTGATTCTCTGTGCGATTTGCGTTGCTGCCAGATCGTAGAGTTTGCCTGCCGGCATCGTTTCGCTGACGAGACCGATGAAAACGATCGGCTGGTCGTTCGGGTTAAATTTTGTAAAAGTCGGGGGCGAGGGCAAATCAATCGGCAAAGAGCCCGTCGCTTGGGTGATGGCGGCCTGCACATCCGTCGCCGCCGCGTCCACGCTCTTGTCGAGATTGAACTCCAACGCGAGATTCGTGTTGCCTTGCGTGCTCGAAGAGGTGATCAGGCGGATGCCCGGAATTTGCAGGAACTGCTTTTCGAGCGGGGTCGCGACGAGGCTGGCCATCGCCTCTGGTGTCGCGCCAGGATAATTCACCGTCACATTGATGACAGGGAAATCGACGACGGGCAAGTCGTTGACGGGGAGGTTGCTATAAGCCAAAATCCCAAAAATCACCACGCTCAGGGCGAGCAGGGTGGTCATGACGGGACGCCGTATGAAAGGTTCTGCCAGGCTTGAGTTCATGGTTTGGCCGCCGGGTTTTTCTCGACGATTTTTACTTTCGCTCCTTTGGAGAGCCCGAGTTGCCCGAAAACGACGACGGTCTCGCCAGCCGCCAACCCTTCGGTGACAACGATTTTGTCGCCTTGTTTTTGACCGGTTTTTATATTCCGGACGGAGGCTGTTTCTTCGGGTCCCACGACGAAAACAAAGGGGGTATCGACTCCCGTCTGGACGGCATCGGCAGGGATGAGGACGGAATCTTTCACGGTATCTAGGACGATGCGGACTTGAACGAACTGGCCGGGCCAAAACATCCTGTCGCTGTTTTCCAACACGGCGCGAAGCAGCACCGTCCCGGAATCGGATTTCACCCCGCTATCGAGGAAATCGAGTTTTCCTTTTCTCGCCCGATCGGGCAATTCGGGCATGGATGCCACGATGGAGAGTGTCCCGCGGGCGATAAAATCGCGGACTTTGCAAAGCTGGTTTTCGGGGATCGTGAACTCCGCATAAATCGGGTCTTGCCTTTGGATTTCCAGGAGGTTGGTCGTATTTGCCGTGACGATGTTTCCGCTATCCACCAGCCGTTTGCCCGCCCGCCCGTCAATGGGCGAACGAATCGAGCAGTAATCGATGTCGATTTTTGCTTGTTCCAGAGCGGCCTGGGCGGCTTGCATCAGGGCTTGGGAAGATTTTTCTGCGCTGCGGGCACTGTCCAAATCTTGCGCCGAAACCACTTGCCGCTCAATGAGTTTTTGGTTTCGGGCCAGTTGCGCTAGGTCGAAGGATGCCTTGGCTTTTTCCTGCGACAAAAACGCGCCGACTTGGTCGAGTTTCGCCTGGAACGGGCGGGAGTCGATCGTGAAAAGCAAATCCCCTTTTTTCACATCCGCGCCGTCGGTGAAGTGGATGCCGACGATTAGCCCCGAAACTTGCGGGCGCACCATCACCCGCTCGTAAGCCACACAACGACCGATTTCATCGATGTATTCGATCGAATCCCCCAGCACGCTTTGTTCTACGATGACGGGGCGGGGCGGCTTCCCTCCAGCGGGAGGCGCTTTTTTGCAAGCGGGGATTCCCGCGAACACGCAAGCGGATAAAAAGAGGGCGGCACCTCGGAAATGGAAGCGATTCAGGCAAAGCAAAAACTTTTTCATAGTTTGGAAAAACAAAAAATCATTCCTTGGCGGCGACGAGCAAAACGCTCGAACGAGAGCCAAGCAAAAACGGGGCGGAAAACGAAACTTCGCCACCACACCCGCAGGAAGCGATATCATCGGGCGACGGGCAACCCGTGTTCGCGGCGACGCGCCAGCGGAAGGGCGGCGGCAGGTCGGGCAAGGCGATCCATTCGGCTTCCCATCCCGTATTCCACGCATAATAAAGGACTTCGGGTTTCCCGTCGGAATCGGCTCCGGCAAAAGTCGCAGCTACCAGACGGGATTGCCAGTCCGGCTGCCAAGGCTTTTTTCCGTGCCATGCGATTTCAGGAAAACCGAGGGCGGCGTGCGCGTCGGCGCGGGGGTGTTTGGGCTGGCGGAGCACGGGATGCAAGTGCCTCAATGCGACCGCCTTTTGACAAAAACGAAGCAGTTCCGAATGCTCTTCCACCAACCCCCAATCCAGCCAGTTCCGGGCATTGTCGTGGCAGTAAGCGTTGTTGTTGCCCCCTTGCGTCCGCCCCATTTCGTCGCCCATGACCAACATCGGAATCCCTCTTGCCACCATGAGGCAAAGGATCGCATTTTTTTGTTGCCGGAGGCGCAACGACCGCACGCTGGCATCCGCGGTTTCGCCTTCGACCCCACAGTTCCAACTCCGGTTGTCGTCGATGCCATCGCAGTTTCCTTCATCGTTTGCATCGTTGTGTTTGCCGTTGTAGCTGACCAAGTCCCGCAGCGTGAAACCGTCGTGGCAAGTAATGAAATTGATGGAAGCGCGAGGGCCTCTTCCCGAATGTTCGTAAAGGTCTGGCGAACCCGCGAGCCTGCAGGCCACGCTTCCCGCCATCCCAGGTTCGCCCCGCAAAAAATCCCGCACCTCGTCGCGGAACTTGCCGTTCCATTCGGCGAACCTCCCGTAATTCGGGAAGCTGCCCAAAAGATAAAGCCCGCCCGCATCCCAGGCTTCTGCGATGAGCTTGCATTTTTTTAACACGGGGTCTGCGGCCGCCGATTCGAGCAGCGGGGGATTGCTCATCGGACCTCCCCAAGGGTCGCGCCCGAGAATCGCCGCCGCGTCAAAACGGAAGCCGTCGATGTGGTATTCGGCAACCCAAAACCGCAAGCACTCCAGCACCATTTCCCGGACGACGGGGTTGTTGCAATTTAACGAGTTCCCGCAACCGCTGAAGTTGTAGTAATAGCCATCGGGGGTCAGCATGTAGTAAGTCCGGTCATCCAAACCCCGGAAAGAGATCGTCGGCCCGCGGTGGTCGCCCTCGCAGGTATGGTTAAACACCACATCCAGAAGCACTTCGATCCCTTCGGAGTGGAGGGCTCGCACCATGTTTTTGAACTCGTCGCACTGCATCCCCGCCACGCCAGTAGCGGCGTAACCCGCCTTGGGAGCAAAAAAACCGACCGTGCTATACCCCCAGTAATTCATGTTCATTTCCCCCGTCACGGGGTTCGGGCGCGAAAGCTCAAACTCGTCGAACTCGAACACGGGCAACAGCTCTACGCAGTTGATTCCCAAGGCTTTCAGATGGGGGATTTTTTCCGTCACCCCCGCGTAAGTGCCTGGGTGAGGGACGCCCGAGGAGTCGTGGCGGGTGAACCCCCGCACATGCATCTCGTAAATCACCAAATCCTCGGAAGCGATTTCCGGCGATTTGTCCCCGCGCCAGTCGAAATCGTCCGGGACAACAAACCCGCGGTAATGGAACGGGTCGCTCCAATCGGGAGGCGTCCCCCAAACATCTCGCCCCGAAATCGCCCGCGCCCGGGGATCGAGCAAAACCGCTTCCGCATCACACCGTGCCCCTCCCTCCGCCACCGATCCGGTCACCCGAAAACCGTATTCGAAGGTTTCGGGGTCGAGCCCAAAAACCGTGACCGCCCAAACATCTCCGATGCGGTAGGAGTCGGGCAACGGCAATTCCGCCATCTGCTTGCGGGTGTCTTTTTCAAACAACACCAGCGAAATCCCCGTTGCAACCCCTGAAAAAATAGAAAAATTTACGCCTCCTGGAACCACTGTGGCACCGTAGGGAACCACCCGCCCTGGCCGCACTTGCCAGCCTGCGATTTCTTCCGTCGGATACAGGTCAATGCGCCCGCTCATACCCCTGTCCCTCCGAGCGAAACCACGGCATCCCCGACTTTTTCTGCCGTTTCAAACTGCTCCCAAAATCCCGTCACCTCCATCACATCCCGGACACCGGCGGGCACCGCTGCCAGCACGACCCGTTTTTTGGATTTCACCGCCTCGCGATGCAGTAACAATAAAGTCCGCAACCCTGCGCTCGTCAAAATCCCGACCCCCATCAAATCTAGCACAACTCCATCGGCTTGGCCCAATGCACCTAAAAGAGCCGACTGAAACTCCCCTGACACCGCATGGGTAATGTCTCCCGCCACGCTGGCAACCACGCATCCCCCACGATTTTCCGTATTAATTATCATCGCTTTTCCTATTGTAGCCCCAGCTTCCGAAGCTTTTTTTCCGTTTCCGCAACCGTCGCAGACCTATCGCCCCACCTCAAAAATCGGGGCAGTAGGCTCAAACTTCTCGACGAATTTCTTCAAAATATAAAACCTTCCATCCTTCGCATCCCTGCCGATTTGCCACCTCTGGTGCGTCAAATTTGCCCGGTATTCGCTGTGCGCATCCCCAACTTTCCATGTCCGGTATTCCCACCGGACCACCACCTCCACCTCTGCCCGATCCCCCTTGATCTCGATCAACTTCCAGTTTTCAACCGAATGCGTCTCGTCAAAAAAACGGACCAGCACATCGGCATACCAGTCGAGAAACGCCGGCTTGCCAAACAACGGTTCCGGACGGTTGGGATACCGGAACTCCACCTCGTCGCTCAAAAACACCAGCAACTGCTCTTTGGGCACATGCTCGTTCGTCCCGTTATACCACGACAAAATAAAGTTCTTGACCGTGTCTTCCCGGAATTCGCCCTGGCTACCCGTTTGTGCCATCCCCTTCGTTCCCATTGCCACAAAAAACAACAAAACAACAAAAAAGCTCTTTTTCATAATGGTTTGCATTTGATTCTCCCCTGTAAGAGTGAATTTTATCACCCACCTTGTCCAGTTATTTTTCTTCCAGCGGACAAACAACTTTTTCGCACTCCCTTCCAGTTTTAGCTTGTAGAAATCCCGCGCTTCCGTTTCCTCTCGTTTGTTATCATTCTAATAATGAACGCTTTTGCCCGAATTTTTTCCCTGCTTTTCTTTTTCCTTTCCGTCGCCGGAGCGACAGAAACCGCCCAACTCGTCGGAACCGTCCGAGAAAACCGCTCGCGATGGAACCCCTTCTCTCCCGATAACTCCATGGAAGCCAACGGCAAAGGCAGCTTCAAAACGACCCTCCGCCTCAGCAAAACCGGCGGACGCAATTCTGACGGGATTTACGCCCTGCGTTTCTTCGCCGACCAAGACCTCCGCAAAGTTTTCAAACGCGGGAAAAAAGTGGGCGAACTCGTCACGGGCGAGGACTCGGCATCGGGCGGAAATATCGTTTTCCGGGTTCCTTCCGACGGCGATTACACCATCGCTTTCGACCCCGAAAAATCCTCTTACTCGATTTCCCCGAAAGTCGAAGAAATCGAAAAAATTTCTTCGTTGCAAATCAACGGTTTCGTGCATGACGAAGAAGGCAGCACCGAATGTTTTGACGGCATCCGCACCCGCCCTGCCGAAAAGTGGGACGAATGGGTACCCTCGCATGAAATGAGCAAAAACTCCGATGGCTCCTGGTCGATTTCCTTGAAGCTTTCCGCTACCGGCGGCCACGAAAAAAACGGGGTTTACCAGTGCCTTCTTTCTGCGAACAACAACGGGGACTGGGGGTATGGCGGCATCCTTGGAAAACCCGGAAAGCTCGCTGGTGGAAACGGTTACGAAAGCCGCGTCGGCCACATCGAGGAATCTGCCATCGTTTTCCGCGTCAGCCACGACGGCGTTTACACGCTGACCGTCTGGCCCGAGGAATACCGCTTCGAGTTCTCTCCCCGCGTAGAGTTTTTTCAAATGATGCACTTCCAGGTCGATGGCGATTCCGTGCCCGATCCCTGGAACCCGAGCGCCCCAAGCCACGACATGGAACCCGATGGAAACGGGCGCTGGACGAAAACCCTCCGCTTGAGCAAAAACGGCGGCGGCGCAGGCAACGGGACTTATGTGATGAATTTTTCCATCGACGGCAACTGGGCGCTCGACAGCATCGGTTTTGGCGGGAAATGGGGCAAAACATGGCACTCCGCCCCCCAAGAACACAACATTCTTTTCCAAGTCCAAGAAGACGGGGACTACCGCGTGACCCTCGACCCGGAAAACGGGGAGTTCACTTTCGACCCTCCCGTTTCTCCCATCACCGAAATTTCTTCCCTCCAAATTTGCGGGGATTTTGACCAGTTCGCCGGCGACGGCAAAGGCGGCTGGAACTCCCTCGACCCCATGCACGATATGCAAACCCAAGACGGGCGGCTATTTACAAAACTCCTCCGCCTGACCGGCGGGAAAACTTACAACTACCGCTTCGCTTGCAACCGCTCCGGTTGGGGTTGGTCTCTCGCCGATTACCCCTACGATGGCTACCGCAGCCTCGCCTCGCACGGCAGCCCGCCGCCCATCCTGTTCCACTGCCCCCGCGACGGAGATTACCTGTTTTCTGCTGACATCGTTTCGGGGGACTACTCCGCCCGTTTGATCAAGCACCGCTGAAGCCCGTGCGCCAGCAAGCAAAACAAACCGAAACACTAACACCTGAATCCGTGAGATAAATGCAAAGAAGATCTGTAAGGCATTGGAGCGA
>DYNR01000352.1 GCA_020720945.1 Chthoniobacter flavus
GATTAGCAATTTCATACGAACGGAGGCAAAAAGAGAGGGTCGGTTTAGTCGATGCGGTATTTCCCGTCGCCGACACTGAGGACTTCGATTTCGACAGGTGCCAGCCCTTTCCGGTAAAAACCCAAGTCCTTCGCGACGGGGGTTGTGACATCGAGGATTCTTTCTCCGATGAAGGGGCCGCGGTCGTTGACCCGGAGGATTGCGGAGCGGCCGTTTTCTAAATTGGTGACGCGGATCCTGCACGGCAATGGCAGGGTTTTATGGGCTGCGGAGCGACTGCCAGAACCGAGTTTTTCTCCGATGGCCGTGGTGCCTTTGAAAAAGAAAGAACCGCCGTGGTAATGGGATGCCGTGCCGGTTTCTTTGAAGCCGACCGCCGCATCGGGAGTCAGCGGTTCGTAGCGGACGCCTTTGATCGTGTAAGGAGAAAATTTGTAGCCCCGGTAATGCGGGGTAGAACAGCCAGCGAGAAACAAAACGGCGAAAAGCGCGGGGGCTAGAGCTAGAAGATGCGGAAAAAATTTTTTCATAAGGATTTCGGTGGATGGGAGAGCGGGGTGTTCATGCCAAACGGGAGCGGAGGCAGCCCCACCAAGCAAGCACGATACCGGCGAAAACATGGAAAAGCAAAACTAGGGCGCAGATACCGACAGGCGAAAGCGGACTTTGTGCAACCACTTGAACGATATCGTAATAGCGTTCGTCCCGCAAAGTTTGCAAGATGCCAGACCAGCTCCAGTAAGCGGCGATAAAAGGGCGGGCGATGGTGCCGATCGGGTCGGGCAATGCGAGGACTGCACCCGAAAGAGGGAGCTGGAAACCGACGAGGTAAATCGATGCCAGCGAGGATTGCTCGGCATTTTCCAACCAGCTAGAAAGTGCCAAACAGACGGAGGTCATGGCGGCGTTGACGAGCAGCAGGAACGCGAGTTGGGCGGGAAAATCCCCGGGAAACCCACAGGTAAAATGGACGAAAACCCCCATCCATACCGATTGCAAAAGCACCAGTCCCCCCAGAAAAAACGCCTTGCTTGCCACATAGCTTGCGGGGCGCAATCCGCTCAGTTTTTCTTTCTCAAAAATCAGGCGCTCCCCCGCGATTTCTCTGCCTGCGTTGTTTGCGCCCATGAGTGTTAGCAGGATGACTTGGAACATCACAATGCCGGAAACCAGCGTTCCGATCTTCGTCGCCTGCAACAGGAAATCCTTGGCTTCCAAGAGCTGGGAAACCATGTTTGCATCCAAGGACATCCCGACATTTTTGACATTCGGGAGACCGTGCCACGCAAAAACTGCAACCAGCAAGGGAAACCCAAAAACCAAGCCCGCCTGCATGAGAAGCTGGGGTTTGTTTCGAGAAAAAATGAGCGTGCGCCGGCAAAGGAGAACCCAAAATTGCGAGAGGGCATCCGGGCAAATGGCGGGCGGAAGAGTTTCGGTTTCTCCGGTTTTTTCTGGCTGGTAAAGGATGGTTTCGGCGGAATCGTAGTCGGTGGGGTTCGGCGGAACCTCCGTGGTGTCCGGTGCGGTTGCTCCCGCCATTTTTTGCGGCAACCACGGCTCGGCACCGCCCGTCGCATCGGAAGAAAAAAGCGTTTTTTCTTCGATGATTTTCCGGAAGGGCGCGTGGTGTTTTTTCCAGGAAAGCGCCCATTCGCAAGGCTCCCGTTTTTCCAGTTGCCCGTAAAGATCGGCGGCGTCCCTGATTTGGAAGTAGTGGGAAAGATGCGATGGCGGGCCGTGATAGGCGAGGCATCCACCGTATAAAACCATCACGGAATCATAGAGATGCAAATGTTGCAGGCTGTGGGTCACAGAAAGGACGAGGCGGCCACCCGTGCGGGAGAGGGCGTGGAGGAGGCGGACGATTTCATCTTCTGAACGGGCATCCAAGCCGCTGGTTACTTCGTCGCAAAGGAGGATGTGCGGCCTGCTCGCAATTTCCATGGCAAGGGAAAGGCGGCGCTGTTGCCCCCCCGAAAGAACGGCCACGCGACGGTCTGCCGCAGATGCCATCCCGACTTCCCCCAAAAAGGAAGCGGCCATGCTGGCGCGGCGGTTTGCGTCCAATCCGCCCACGCGCAGGCGGAGGGCGGTTTCCACGGATTCTTGGACGGTCAACTCCGGGTGCGCGATGCTGAACTGCGGGACATAGCCGATTTCCGAAGGCTCAAAGTCTTCTTCGCTCAAATCTCTCCGGTCCCAGCAAATCGTTCCTTCTTCTTCCCCGCAGGCGATCCCCGCGACGGTTTTTAGCAAAGTGGTTTTTCCGCACCCAGAGGGGCCGATGACTGCGGCGAAATGGTTCCGCGGAAAAATCGCCGAGACCTCCGAAAGCAGGCGGACTTGCTTGTTTCCTTTTCCTGCGAGCAAACTGACTTCTTTGATCTCAAGCATCGGCGCATGAATTTAC
>DYNR01000075.1 GCA_020720945.1 Chthoniobacter flavus
TTCAACTTAAAGCCCGTTTGGGCTTGGAGAGCCAACCCGATAGCCCACTCGAACGCCCGTCCATTATCAGTCTGCTTGCTCATTGGGGAAAAGATCGAGGGCGATTTTTTTTGCGATGCAATGCGCCAGCTCAACCGGCACAGCATTACCGATCATTTTGTAGGCGTGCCTCATGTTGGAATAGACAAATTCGTAATCATCCGGAAAAGTTTGGATTCTGGCACACTCTCGAATGGTGAGCCTCCTGTATTGGCTCTCCTGCCCAGGAACAAATCCCCTGCTCCCGTTTTCGAGCCGAATCATTTTGGGGGCTTGCGGATGAAAAGGGATGTGCCTTTCCGTCGCTAAAATCGTGAACGATTGCTCGTCCCAAGAGCGGACACGATTGCGCGACAGGAAAATCGGAGAATAGCCGCTATCCATGAACACATGATTTTTGACCTTGCCGTCGGTGCCGGGCGAAACATCTGCCAAATCCCCGATCGCATCTCGCAATGTTGGTTTGTTTTTTAGCGGGGAGGGAAATTTGAATTTTTTTTTCAAATCCGAGCGATACCCCACGATAAAAACGCGCTCCCTGTCTTGAGGCACCCCGTAGTCGCTGGCTTTCAATAACTTCCAACTCACCTCATACTTTTCATCCTCAAACATGCCGAGGATCGTTTTAAAAAAACTCAAATTGCGAGAATGGATCAAGCCGTGAACATTTTCGGCTACAAAAAAAAGGGGGCGGAGATGTTTGAGAACCCGCAAATACTCAAAAAATAACTCGCCACGCGGATCTTTGATTCCCCGCCTAGCCCCTGCTTCCGACCACGATTGACAAGGGGGACCCCCGATGACTCCCGCGACATCGCACGGCAAATCCTCATTGGGAATATCGCGGATGGACCGCCCGTCAAACGGGATATCGGGAAAATTTTTTTTGTAAGACGGAATGATCGTTTTGTCGTATTCGTTTGCCCAAACCGTTTGAAATCCCGCCTTTTTGAACCCGATGTCCAGCCCTCCCGCTCCTGAGAATAACGAGGCGACCGTTTGTTTGCATTGCTTTGATCCATCCAATATCCTGTGGGGCAAACGCAAAGATTGTTGAAGTAAAAAGGCAGATCCGCTCATACAGTCATGATTTAAGTTTTGTTTGATCTCTCGTCAACCCTTCAATTCCCCGCATAAGGCCACGAATCTTCCCGCCATAATTTTCAACAGCGTTTGGGATCCCTCCTTCAATCCTTCTTTCTATTACTGGCAAGCCTCGCACTCTTCTCCATTGCGCATCGCCTCTAGGGAACAAGCCATTTTTTCTTCTTCCGTGTAAGATTTTTTGTTTCCTGCCACGAGTCCCCGCTTCGCTTTGTCCACCGCAACGGTCGCTTTTTCGATGTGCGATGCGCCGAGCGTGCGCAAGTAATAAGTCGTTTTCATCCCAGTGCGCCACGCCGCACGATACATGTGGCTCAAAGTTTTCAAATCGGGATTCGCCAAAAAGAGATTCACCGATTGGGCTTGATCGATCCACTTTTGACGCCGTGCCGCCGCATTGATAATATACGGGAAATCTACGGAAAACACCGTCAAATGTTTGTGTTTTAAGCGTGCCGGGATGCTCTCAATGTCGTGCAACTCCCCGTCAAAATATTTTAACTGATCGACCATTTCTTGCCCCCAAAGCCCTTCTTTTTTCAAATCGCGAACCAGTTCTGGGTTCAGGATGATAAACTCCCCCGAAAGGTTGCTCTTGACATAGAGGTTCTTGTAGTTTGGTTCGATGCAC
The DNA here is from genome assembly GCA_020720945.1 of Chthoniobacter flavus. Classification (GTDB taxonomy): domain Bacteria; phylum Verrucomicrobiota; class Verrucomicrobiia; order Chthoniobacterales; family DYNR01; genus DYNR01. Next base: position 1,775 of record DYNR01000075.1, read on the forward strand.
GGGGTCGTCCCCATGATGTTGCTGATGGTCGCGGTGGGCGCGATTGCCAGAACATTGGAATTCCGCATTCCCTGCAACCGGATTTTTTCTCGCACAGGTGTCCAGTCCATTTTGCCTCCACGCGGCACTTCCACGGGCAAGCCACGCTCTTCTTCGAGCAAGTCCACCGTATCTTGGGGCAAGAGTCCACGATCCCATTTTGAACCCGTATAGCTGCTGTAAGCCCCGCGTTCTTTCGCGAGGTCGCTCGAAGCGGAATAGGCAAAATACGCAATCGCTTCCATGAATTCATCGTTGAATTCAACCGCTTCGTCCGAAGCAAAACTCAGGCCTTTTTTGAAAAGAGCGGTCTGTAACCCCATCACTCCCAACCCGATCGGACGATGCGCCACATTGCTGCGGCGTGCCGCTTCCGTGGGATAAAAGTTGATGTCGATCACATTGTCCAACGCCCGCACCGCCACGAAAATCGTTTCGGCAAGCATTTCCATATCCAAAGAGCCGTCCGGACGAATATGGGAATCCAACACGACAGAACCCAAGTTGCAAACCGCCGTTTCTTGCTCGCTGGTGTTTAGGGTGATTTCCGTGCAAAGATTGGAAGAATGAATCACCCCGACATGGTCTTGCGGGGAGCGGACATTGCAGGGGTCTTTGAAAGTGATCCACGGATGCCCTGTCTCAAAAATCATCTTGAGCATGGCTTTCCAGAGGTCGATGGCAGGGACTTCCTTGCTCCAAATCTTCCCCTCTTGGGCTTCTTGCTCGTAGCGGCAATAGGCTTCCTCAAATTTTTTTCCGTAAGTTTCGTGCAAGTCGGGCACTTCATTCGTCCGGAAAAGCGTCCAATTTTCGCGCCCTTCCATCCGCTTCATAAACAAATCGGGAATCCAGTTCGCCGTATTCATGTCGTGCGTCCGCCTCCGCTCGTCCCCCACATTTTTCCGCAATTCGAGAAAATCGCCGATGTCGTTGTGCCAGGTTTCCAAATAGGCGCACCCGGATCCCCTCCGCTTGCCGCCTTGGTTCACTGCGACGAGTTGGTCGTTGTGAAGCTTCAGAAACGGGATGACCCCTTGGCTCTCGCCATTGGTTCCTTTGATGTAACTTCCCGTCCCTCGCACGCTCGTCCACGACCCGCCTAACCCGCCCGCCCACTTGGACAAATAAGCGTTTTCCGCAATGCCCCGTGTCATGATCGACTCGATGGAATCATCCACCTTGTAAAGATAGCAACTCGAAAGCTGGCTATGCAATGTCCCCGAATTAAACAGCGTCGGCGTGCTGGAACAAAAGCGGCGGTTTTTGTAAAGCGAGTAAAGCCGGATCGCCCAATCTTCCCTCGCGCTCTCTTCTTTGAGAAACAACCCCATCGCAACTCGCATCCAAAAATACTGCGGGGTCTCCAAGCGTCGCGGGTTCTTCGGCGTGGTTTTATCAATAATCAAATACCGGTCATACAAAGTCTGAATGCCCAAATAATCGAAATTCAGGTCTGCCGAGGGATCGAGGGCATCGACCAACTTGTCTAAATCGAATTTCAACAACTCGGGCGATATGCGGTCAATCGAAACAGCATGCCGCAGATAGGATTTGAAGGACTTCTTGTGCGCCGCCTTCAAACCTTCGATTCCGTCGCGGGCGATCTGCCAATCCAAAACTTCTTCATAAATGTAGGACAACAAAATCCGTGCCGAAAATTTCGTGAAATCCGCATCGCGCTCGATCAGCGATTTGGAATTGAGAATGATCGTGTTTTTCAGACTGTCTTCGGTCATTTCCGAACCCATGGACCGCCGCAACTCCCGATAAATTTCCCCAGGAGACAAACACAAATCCAACCCGATGGATGCGAAGGTGATGCGCTTTTTTAGCTCCCCGCCGTTCCAAAAAACCGTCTCGCCGTCCTTTTTCTTCAAAACGATCAACGAGTCTTGTTCGGGGTTCTCTTGCGGTTGGACGGTCGCTTCGATGTCCCGCAACCGTGTCCGATGCGAACGGTATAGAATGTAACTCTCGGCAACTTTGAAATGCCCCTGCCGCATCAACTCTTCTTGCACCCAGTCCTGGACATCTTCGATATGCACGAACGCATGCTCGTCTTTCCTCGCCCGTGCCGTGATTGCTTCAGCGATTTTTCCCGCATCATGGGCATCGGCTTTAACCGATAAAAACGCCTTGCGGCACGCGATCTCGATTTTTGCTTGGTTCCACGGAACGACCGTCCCGTTGCGCCGGATCAGGCGGATGCTCGCGGGTGCGTCTTCCCCAACCACCACCTCGATGCTCCCGTTCCTCGCCGACCGGCTAAAAACCAAGCTCTTGGCGACATCGTGCGCATCGTTCACAATCAACGCTTTCTCGATCAACAGCGAAAGATCGTTTTCCGAAAGCTTCAAAGAAATCCCCTCCCGGACTTGTTCGACAAGCATGGAAGCGACCGAGTGGGCGACGCTGGCGACAAAACTGCGGTTTCTTTCCGTGTAAATCTCTCGCTCGTCGCGGGATAAAAGCAAATCGGTCAATGCCGACCCAATTTCTTCCGCGACATCCGCCAGATGAAATGCGCGCTCTTCCCGACCGTGAATCACATATACATCGGCATTCAAATGGTGGTGGCTGACCTCGGGCAAGGAATCCCTCCAAACAAACCGAGGCTTGGTTTCCCTCGGTGCCGTGACTAACCGCTTAAGAGCGATGTCTTCTTCGACATTGATTTTTCTGATCATTATTTTTGTAAATGGTTGTAGATTAAAAAGAAATCGTTAAACCGCACTGCGCACGCTGGCAAAGCAGGAGGGTGTCCGAAAACTCCCGCCCCTTCCTCTCTCCAAAAGAAAAGGCGGGAGCACCCCAAAAAAATGGTTTTTGTCAGGCGTTTCTCGGCAACGCCTTAGAGTTCGTCGTCGTCCACTGGGGTCAACGCGCTAGCTTTTTGGTATTCGGTGACGCGCCCTTCAAAAAAGTTTTGCTCTTTTTTGATGTCCATCATTTCTGCCAACCACGGCAAAGGATTGTTGATTGGTCCGTTCAAGGGTTCCAACCCAACTCCGTCCAACCGCCGATCCCCAATGTAATCAATGTAAGTCAAAAACTCTTCTGCCGTAAGCCCAACGGCACTAACAGGTAAACAATCTTTGATGAAAGCCTTTTCTAATCGGATCGCTTCAGCCATCGTTTGCCGCAAGTCTTCCTTGAACTCCGGAGTCCAGATCTCTTGATTTTCTTCGACCAAATCCATGAACAAATTGCGCAAAAGCTCGATGTGGTTGGACTCGTCCCTGAGCGTGTAGCGGAACATTTCCCCGATTCCGCGGAATTTGTTTTGCCGATACAACGCTAAAACCATTCCGAAAAGCCCGTAAAACTGCGTCCCTTCCATGCACTGTCCGAAAACGAAAATATTCTTGGCAAAAGCCTGCTTGTTTTCGGGCAAAGTCAAATCCAAATCCCTCCGCAACGCCCGGCTATTGGAAACGACAAAGTCGGTCTTTTCCTTGATCGTCGGGATGTCTTCGAACATCGCTTCGCACTCGTGCGGGTTGATCCCCAGCGAACTAATCATGTAAACCAGCGAATCCGCGTGGATGTTTTCTTCGTGCGCGTGCCGCCCTAAAACAAGCTTGAGTTCGGGTGCAGTCACGAGTTCCCGGACTACATGCATGATGTTATCCCCCACAATCCCTTCTGCCGCAGAGAAATACCCGATTCCCATCTGGATGATCCACCGTTCGATTTCCGGGATGGAAGAATCTCTCCACTGCTCGCAGTCCTTCTGCATCGGGATATCTTCGGGCTCCCAGTGGTTGGTTTTCATCGTCTTATACAAGTCGTATGCCCACTGGTAGCGCAGCGGCAGGATGTTGAAAAACATGGTCTGCTTTCCGTTGATAACCCTTTTTGCTGCAAAGGCTTCCTCTGCCTTGTCCTTGTCGAGGACGAAGCTCTTTTCCCCTAGTTTGATTGTCGTTGTCGCCATGGTGTCTCCGGTGTTTTGATTTTCTGCTTGATGGAAAAAGCCCGACTCCCCCAAAACCCGTTGCAACACAACGCCAAACGCGCCCCGAGGGAAAATCTGAGCCATTTAAAACTCGCCCAAGCGTAATCAACGCCCGCTTCCCGTCAATAAAAAAACGGAAAATTAACCCTATCTTGTATTTACTGCGCAATCATACACTACATATAGTGCTTTTATCCCTTCGAACACCCCACTCCTCCCAGAAGTCTCAATCAATCTTCAATCCGTCCATTCGCCTTCCCGCAAATCCACCGACCGATGTCCTCCAACACTCGCCCCGTGCTTTTTTCGTGCAAAAGCAAGTGGTTGCAGTCTTTGTAAACGGTTTGTTTTCGGTCGGTTGCTCCCGTTTTTTCAAACCATTCCCTCGCTTGGTTCGGGCGGATAAAAACATCGTCTTCCCCGTTCAAAAGAAAAAAGGGCGTAAAAACGGAAGGCGCAACCCGGTGCGACTCTTCAATCAACCAATCGACTCCAGCCAAAAAACGAACGGTGTAATGCGGGATCCTGTGCGGCATTGTCCGCAAGTAGTTTTGGTATTCCGCGTCACTGGTCAAAACAAGCTCTTCTTTTTTGCCGCTGACGAAAAGCGAGGGTTTCAAAATCATCCTGGGAAAAATCACGGAAACCCAACGCAACAAACGCTTTTGCCAAACGGGGGTTGGCCGGGCAAGCCCGGTTACCGGGCATAGCAAAACCGCGCCCCGGAACCTCGCCGCCAGTTTTTCTTCCGACAAAAAACGGATTGCGAGCAACGCCCCCATGCTTTCTCCAAGAAGAAAAACGGGGAGGGGACTCCCCGCGCAAACGGCATCGACCCACAAAACAAAATCTTCCCGCAAAAGCCAAAAATCGAATGCGTGTCCGCGCCTGCCCTCAACGGGGTCTCGCGCACCCGAACGAAAATTCAACGCGTGGACCTCCGTCCCTCGCTCTGCAAGGTATTCTCCCAACGGCGCATATTCACCGCCCGAAGCCCCCATCCCGTGCAAAACAAACACGCGCGAAAGCACCTCCCCACGCGGCAGCCAAACACACTCGGAAAAAATTTCTCCCCCTGCGCCCGCGACCGGGAGCTCGGTCACGCGATGCCCTCCGACAAATCGAGCAACACTTTGCCCCCTCGCCGTTCTGCCGCCGCCGCATCCAAAGCCTTCGCCAACTCGCGCAACGGGTAAACCCCCGCCACGGGTTGCCGCAGTCTCCCTTCGCAAACATATCCCGCAAGTTCTTGATACAAAGCCTGTTTCTCCGCTTGCGGTGCTCCCTTAACCCAGCGGGTCAACCAAAAACCCGTAAAACGCAAATCGCGGAAAATGAGCATTGCATTGGGAATTTTTACAGGCTGGCGTCCCATCGCCCCAAAAGTGACGAGCGTTCCGCCGTTTGCCAACCCGTTGGCGAGGTTGACCGCGCTCGTTCCCCCCACCGAGTTCAACCCGAGCTTGGGCCGGTTTTTCCCGCAATTCGCTTTCACCGCTTCCCGCAAATCGTCTTCTTCCAAAATCACGGCATCGCCTCCCAACTCGCGCAATTCCACGGCCGCATCTTCGCGCCTTACCACCGACAAAGTCTTAAACCCCAAGATCTTAGATAATTGGATCACGGATCGCCCGACCCCGGAATTCGCCGCGTTTTGCAACACCCAATCGCCTTCTTTCAGCTCTGTCACAGTCCGCAACAGGCGCAACGCCGTCGCCGGGTTGACCGAAAGCATCGCAGCCTGCTTTTCGTCGATGCTTGCGGGCAAACGGATTGCGCTCTCCGCGGGCACGAGCATCCGCTGCGTCCATGTCCCCCTTTGCATCGGCAAAACCAGATCCCCGACCGAAAATCCTTCGACTCCCTCCCCGACCGCCAAAACCCGCCCCGCCCCTTCGTTGCCAACGACTGCGGGCAATTCGGGCAACTCCCCGTATTTGCCTTCGAGAACATTCAGGTCGGCGGGGTTGATCGGCGCTGCGCTCATTGCCAAAAGTAACTGCCCGCCAGCGGGTTGCTCCGTTTGTTTTTCTTCGACGGAAATGGCGGCGGGTGCTGTGAACTCTTTCAATACTGCTGACAGATGGGTTTTCATGATTTCTCCGAGATTTTCCTACACTCGGCGGATTTTGAAAAGGAAGTTTTTGCCCCTCTGTCCATTTTCAAAAAAAGGGAAACCGTGGAGGCAAACAAGGCGCAACCTATTGATGATCAGACGATTTCCGGAATCCATGCCCAGGCTTGCCGCCTATTTTCTGTTCGGTTTTTTTTGTTCTCTTAGAAGCTTAGAGTTGCCTTTGTTTGTTCTTTGGTAGATGAAAGGGGGGATCGAAAACCAATTCTATGAGCAAAAAAATCGCATTGTTATTCGCAGGACAGGGTGCCCAATCCGTTGGTATGGGCAAAGATATAGCCGAAATGTGGCCAGAAGCCTCCCGTGTTTTTGAAACGGCAAACCAGCTTTTGGGCTACGATTTGGCGGATGTCGCTTTCAACGGCCCCGTGGAAGAATTGACCAAAACTTCGATTTGCCAGCCCGCGCTTTATGTCCACGGCTATGCGTGCCTGACCGTGCTCCGCAAACTGGTTCCGAATTTCGAGTTCCACGCCGCCGCCGGGCTATCCTTAGGCGAGTTCACCGCACACGCCGCCGCTGGAACTTTTTCTTTTGAGGACGGTTTGCGCTTGGTGGACGCTCGCGCCCGCTTCATGCAGCACGCCTGCGAAACGAGCCAAGGGGGCATGGCCGCCATCATCGGTGCCGACGAAAATCAAGTTCGCGACTTGGCCGCCGCCGCCGATGTTGATGTTGCAAATTTGAACTGCCCAGGGCAGGTCGTCATTTCGGGCGAGGCCAGCAAAGTAGCCATCGCCGCCGGCATGGCGAAGGATTTCGGTGCCCGCAAAGCCGTCGAACTCACCGTTGCAGGAGCCTTTCACTCGCGCCTGATGGAACCTGCCTACCAGCGTTTGCAAGAAACCCTCGCTGCCACCTCCATCCAATCTCCCTCCGTGCCAGTCGTTTGCAATGTCGATGCCATCGCCGTCAGCGATCCCCAAGACATCCGCCGCTCTTTGGCGGATCAAGTCACAGGCTCTGTCCGTTGGACCGAAAGCGTGGAATACCTCCTCGACCATCTCGGTTGCGACTTGCTCGTAGAACTCGGACCCGGCGGCGTCCTCGCCGGCCTAGCCAGCAGAATCCGCAAGGGAACCCCCGTTCTCTCTGCCGGCAACGCTGCCACCCTCGCCGACTTGGCCGACGAACTAAAAGCTTCCTGAGAGGTTGCGCAAAAAATCCGCGCAAGCTCTGTTCTTTCTATTCCAAGTTCCCCCCAGAACTTCCTCTCCCCAACTCCGCAC
>DYNR01000076.1 GCA_020720945.1 Chthoniobacter flavus
GTAGAATTCCATGCTTTGGGCGTGCCAGATAAAAAAAATAAAAGTCATGCGCCTTCCGACAGGCGTCTCAAATCTCGTGGGGATTCGGCAAAAAAGAAACCGGGGGAGAATGGCGGAAAGGTCGCTGAAAAACAGGATGCCGGAAGAAAGCGGAAAGAAGGAGGAAAGCCACGGGGATTTTCTGGGGAAACTGGGAAACCAAAACGGGAAGAGAACAGGGAACAGAAAACAAAAAAAGAGGAAGGGCGGCGTTCCCCATTGCGTTTGACGAAAGGGGTCGAAAACCGCGGGGGCGGCGTGACGCAGAAAAGAGAGGGCAGACGGGAAGACTCGGAGGCTTTCCGGGATTTCCAAAAGCGGGTTTTGCCTGTCCTCAAAGAAGAGCCTTCCGATGCTGCAACGATCGCGAATGTTTTGCAACTCGCTCCTTCTCAACGGAAAACGCTAAAAGAATGGCTCGCCCTTTCGGAGAAAAACGGAGAGGTCGCCCGCATCCGGGGCGACCGTTACATCATTCCCGAAAAAGCAGACTTGTTCACCGGAGAAATCCAGTTCCACCCCAACGGCGCGGCGCATGTGCTTTCCGCGCAAAAGGGCGGGCAGGACTTGTTTGTCTCCCCCGAAAATACTTCGACTGCAATGCACGGAGACAAGGTGGTTGCCAGGATATTTCCGGGGGGCGGCGGGGGGCGCAAAGGAGCGGCTCCAGGGCGGAAGGAAGGGAAGGTGATCCGGATTTTGGAAAGGAAAAACGAGCGGATTGTCGGGACTTTGCAGAAGTCCAAAAGTTTCTTTTATGTGGTGGCTGACGATCCCCGTTTTTTGCACAACTTGTATGTGGAAGACCCGACGGCGCAATTTGCGGTAAAAATCGGCGACAAGGTCGTGGCGCATTTGGAGTCGTGGCCAAGCCGCCATATCAGCCCCGAAGGCCGGATCGTCGAGGTGTTGGGAGCGGCGGGTGCGCCGGGGGTCGATATGCTTTCGATCGTCCGCAAATACCGGTTGCCCGAAGAATTTCCCGAAGCGGTTTGCCGCTCCGCAGAAAAAATCGCGGGGCGCGACCCGTCGGCGGAGGCGAGAGGGCGGGTGGATTGCCGAGACGATTTTGTTTTCACGATTGACCCGGACGATGCGAAGGATTTTGACGATGCCATCAGCGTCGAAAGACTTTCGGGGGGCGGGTGGAAAGTGGCGGTCCACATCGCCGATGTATCGCACTATGTCGTGGAGGGTTCGCCGATCGACCGCGAGGCTTACCAGCGGGGGAACAGCGTGTATTTGCCCGACCGGGTCATCCCGATGTTGCCGGAAGTGTTGAGCAATGGGCTGTGCAGTTTGCGCCCCGACGAAGACCGCCTCTCGTTTGCGGTATTTGCCGAAATCGGAACGGACGGGAAAGTGCGCCGTGCGAAATTTGGCAAAGGCATCATCCGTAGCCGCAAGAGGTTAACTTACCGCCAAGCCCTTGAAATTTTGCAGAATCCGCCCTCGGGGGAACTCTCCGAAAAAGTGCATTTGGCTTGGGAAGTTTCTTCGCTGTTGCGCAAGAAAAGGTTTGAAAACGGGGCTTTGGATTTGGACTTCCCGGAAACGAAGGTGTGGCTGGACGACACAGGAAAGCCGGTGCGGATAGAAAAAGTCGAGAACGACATTTCGCACCAACTCATCGAGGAACTGATGTTGCTGGCAAACGAGAGCGTCGGAAGGGAACTGCGGCGAAAGAAGCAGCCTACCGTGTATCGGGTGCACGAATCTCCGGAGAACGAAAGGCTTTTGGAGTATCGGGAAAACGCTTTGGCGATGGGCGTGGTTTGCGGGGATTTGTCCCAACGGGCGGAACTGCAAAAGATGCTTTCTTCCGTCCGGGGACACCCGATGGAGTATGCGATCAAAGTCGGGTTGCTCAAGAGTTTGAAAAGAGCGCGGTATTCCGAAGAGCCACTGGGCCATTACGGGTTGGCAAAAAGCGATTACCTGCATTTCACGAGCCCGATCCGGCGCTATGCGGATCTGGTGGCGCACCGGGCGTTGGAACGGCATTTAGGGGTGACAAGCAAAGGGCCGGACAGCAGGAATTTGCCCTCGGTCGCCGAACATATTTCCGGCACGGAGCGGGTGGCTTCCGATGCGGAAAAAGATGCGGTGAAACTCAAAAAGATCGAGTATTTTCAGTCGCAGCTCGAAGCGCGGAAAGGCGAAGTTTTTCGTGCCAGGATTTTGGAAGTCCGCAATTTCGGGATGTTTGTCGAACTGCCCGATTTCATGGTCAGCGGGCTTGTGCATGTATCTGCGCTGGAAGGAGATTTTTTTGTTTTCGACCCCGTCCGCTCGCGCATCACGGGAAGAAAAAGCAAGGTCTCTTACTCGGTCGGCGGAGAACTGGATGTCTTGGTCAGCCGCGTCGATGTTTTTAAGCAGCAGATTGATTTTCGCCCCGCGTGAGAGATGAGGTTTTTGTTGGTGCAGTTGAAGAGAATCGGAGACCTGGTGCTAACAACGCCGGCGATCGTCTGCTTGCGAGAAAAATTCCCCGATGCGGAAATTGTCTTGGCGGTAGAGAAATCTGCGGCGGGGCTGCTGCCGCTCGTCGATCATGACGAAGCGATTGTCTTTGATAGGAAAAGCCCGTCGCTGCGACCGTGGCTGGCTGTGCGGAAAAAAAAATTCGATGCCTGTTTCGATTTCACTGGCAACGACCGCGCTGCCACCGTTTGCGCCGTCGCCCGCGCCCTGAAAAAAATCGCGTGGAAACGGTTTGCCGGCAAGGTGCTCCGGCGGGCGATTTTCACCCATTTTGTCGATAGCAGCGTCGCCTTGCGCCACACGGCCGACCACCACATCGACTTGCTCAAAGCCGTCGGGATTGAGCGGCAAGGCGTTGATAGCCATTTGGTTGTCCCGCCTGGCGCAGGGGCGGCAGCTAAAGGCAAACTGGAGGAATCTGGCGTGGCCGGCGCATTTGTCGCAGTCCATCCAGGGACGGCGCGGACAGAAAAATATTGGGTTCCCCAACGCTGGGCGGGAGTGATCCGCCACTTGGTCGAAGAAGAAAAAAGGACCGTTGTTATCACGGGTTCTGGGGCGGAGGAGGAGAAGCGGCATTTGGCGGAAATCAGAAATTTTTTGGGGGACGACTTATCGGGGAGAGTTCCCGATTTGCTCGGGAAGCTCGACCTTGCCGAGCTCGCCGCCGTGTTTTGCCGTTCCTCGCTCGTTTGCGGGGTGGACTCCGCGCCCCTTCATTTTTCCGACGCTTTGCGAGTTCCTGCGATTGCGTTGTTCGGTCCGACCGACCCGCTGCATTGGAAGCCGAGGGCGACAACATCGCGAATCGTGGTTCCGTTTGGAGGGAAGGGCGGAAGGATGGAAGAAATCTCCGAAGAGCAAGTGCTTGCGGCCTTGCGCTCCATGCCCGGAGAGTTTCGTTAGCCGACACCCCTGATTCGCCCGTTCAGGATTTGTGTTGTTTTTTAAGGGCGGCAGGCTAGTCTGGAGCCGTATCGCCTTTCTCATGCGCACAGCCTATCACGCTCTTGTCTTGCACGCCCACCTTCCCTTCGTCCGTCACCCGGAACACGAAGATTTTTTGGAGGAGGACTGGCTTTACGAAGCCGTGTTCGAATCCTACATCCCGTTGCTCCACATTTTACGGGGGCTAAAAACGGACGGGATTCCCGCGTGTCTCACGCTGACGCTCACGCCCACGCTTTGCGCGATGTTGCGGGATCCTTTGCTGCAACAACGCTGCGTGCGCTACATGGAACGAGGCGTAGAGTTTTGCCGGCAGCAGGTGGAGTTGGCGCCGGAAAACCAGCGGGGAATGATCGCGTTTTACGGGGAAAGATACCGCGACGCGCTGGCGTTTTACCGCGAGACCCTCGGGTGCGACATCGTGGGTGCGTTCGCCCAACTCCAGGAAGAAGGGATCATCGAAATTATCACTTGCGCGGCGACACACGGGTTTCTCCCTTTGCTGCAAACTTCGCCGGAAGCCGTCCGTGCGCAAGTGCTGATCGGGCGCGATTCCCACCGCGAGAATTTCGGCAAAGACCCGCTGGGCATCTGGCTGCCCGAGTGCGCGTATTGCGAAGGGCTCGATGCGGTGCTGGCGGAAGCTGGAATCCGATGGTTCATCTTGGATGCGCACGGCGTGGTGCTGGGCCAACCGCGTCCGCGATTTGCGATTTTCGCCCCGTATTTCACCCCTGGCGGCCCCGCTTTTTTCGGGAGAGACAGGGATTCCAGCCGCCAAGTCTGGAGTTCGAGAGAAGGGTATCCGGGGGATCCCGCCTACCGTGATTTTTACAGGGACTTGGGGCAAGAAGTTCCGATAGAACAACTTGCGTCTGTTTACGGGACGGCGGATTACCGGCGTTACACGGGGGTGAAACCTTTTCGCATCACCGGCGCAACACGGGACAAAGACATTTACCGCAGGCATTGGGCGATGGGCGCTGCCGATGCGCACGCCTCGGATTTCTTGCGTAGCCGCATCGACCAACTCCGCGAACTGGCAGAAAAAATGCCGGTTGACCCGATCCTCGTAAGCCCCTTCGACGCAGAGCTTTTCGGGCACTGGTGGTATGAAGGCCCGGAGTTTTTGAATTTTTACCTCCGCAAGGCGGCCTGCGACCAAAAAGTTTTCGAGCTCACGACCCCATCGCGGTTTTTGGCGCAACACCCCACGCAACAGATCGTTTCGCCCTCTTCCTCAAGCTGGGGAAACAAGGGGTATTGGGAAGTGTGGCTCAATGATGAAAACTCTTGGATTTACCCCCACTTGCACGCCGCGGCCCGCAGGATGAAAGAAATGGCGGGCAAACATCTGAAAACCGATTCCCCGCTCGTCCGCCGCTGCCTCGCCCAACTTGCCAGAGAACTGCTTCTCGCGCAGGCGAGCGACTGGGCTTTTTTGATGAAAACGGGGACGGCCAAAGCGTATGCAGAGAGGAGAACGAAAGACCACCTCTTGCGTTTCAACAAGTTATACGAAATGTTGGGCGACGCTGGCATCGCCGAAGAGACCCTCGAACGATACGAAAAAACGGACAACATCTTCCCTTCCATCCGCTGGGATTACTACGCATGAAGGCGACGCGAGAGATTTTTTTCCTTTCCTTTTTTGCCCTGCTTTCCCTTTCCTGTCTCCCCGCGTTTGCCCAGAAAAAGGGCGGGGTAAGCCTGGTGCAAAAACCTGCGGCAAAGTTCGTTTTTGCGGTTCCCTCTTTCGATAGCGAAATTTCCATCGGCATCTACAACGACCGCGGAATCCTCATCCGAAAATTGGCGGAAATGCTTCCCGAGAAATCGTTTGCGCAAGGGCTAGACGGGTTCATTGCGGAATGGGACGGGAAAAACGACGCGGGGCAAGAAGCGGAACCGGGCGTTTATTCGGCGGTCGGTTTTGCGGTGGGAAACCTCCCCGTGGAAGGCATCGCATTCTCCGGGAACGGGTGGATCGAAGAGTTGGGGGGCTTGTTGCCCGTAGTCAAAGTGCGGGGCGTGGCGACAGGCGCAAGCGACACTCTCGTGATTTTGGCGGATATCGCCGGTGGCGAGACGGTTCTGTTTGGTTGGAACCCGGTCAAATCCGCACTTCTTTGGAAAACGAAATTGCAGGAAGTAAATGGCGATGCCCCCTGCTCTCTCGCCCGAAATGCAACGGAATGGGCGGTCGTAGCACGCGGGGGCAAGGCAGAGGTTTTCGACCCTGCAACGGGCACGCCCCGCTCGCAATTCGACCTGCCTCCCTTTTCGAAATGGATCGGTGTCGCAGGGGGCACCCTTTTGGTTTCGGGCGAAAAAGAAAGCGCAGCATTTTCTCTTCCCGAAGGAAAACCCGTTGATGCAGAAGGGGTTTTACCGTTACCTGCCGGAGTCCGCTCCTTTTCGCAAAAGGGAGAAACGCGTTTTGTTTGCGACGATGCAGGTGCGATTTGGGTGGGAGGAAAGGAGGGTTGGAAAGCTTTTCCTAGAGCGGAAGGCGTGAAGTTTGGCGATGTTTTGGCGGCGGGGGATGGAGGTTTTTGGGCGTTGGTAGCAGAAGAGGGAGAAGCGCGTTACCGGATGGGGGAATTTAGCGCAGAAGGAGAATATCTCCGGCAGATTGACCCGCAAACATTCCGAGGGACTCCCGAAAAAATTGCGGGCGATTCAGAAAGCGCGAGCCTTTTTGTTTCTTGCGGGTTGGACGGCGGCGGCGAAGAGCTTTTGGGCATACGGAAAGCAGAAGGCTCCGCAGAAGGAACATGGGAGATTTTCTTCAAGAAGGCGATTGACCCGGAAGGACAACTCCCGCCTTCTGGTTTTCGTCCGCTCCCCGCCCGCATGAAACTCGAAGTCGCCGGAGCGATGAGCCTAGGACGCGAAAGCACAATCTTCCGCATCGCGGTAAATCCCCCAGGAACCATTTGCTTAGAAACTCCGGAAGGGCTGAAGTTGGCCGACCTTTTTGAGTTCTCGAAAGTCACCGGCGCATGGATCGGCCTAGAACCCGGAAACAACGACGCCCTCCGGTTTTGGGTAAAAACTCCAGGGGCGGTGGAAGAATGTCGGGTGGTCGGACTCCATCAAATCGCCCGCTTGGAAATCGGGACCCTCGCTTGGCCGCCAAGAAAAAAATGAAAACCATGCAAGGAAAAAATTTTTCGCCGCCCCGTCGCAAACTCGCGGTTTGCCTTTTTCTCGCAACCTTGTTTTGCCTTGTAACAGAAGGAGTTGCGCTGGAGGAAATCCGTCCGCCCTTCGGGTTCCAATGGGGGGAATCTCTCGCGCGAATGGAGCAAATGCTAGTAAACGCAAAAGCAAAAATCGTATCGAAGGAACCAATTCCGGGCGGGACGCAAATGAAAGTGACCGGGATTTCGCAGCGACTGTTGCGTGCTGCTTGCTTCAAGTTTCAAGGGGACTCGCTTACGGAAATCGAGCTGCAATACGGCGACCCCGCTTGGGACACCACCAAGTTTTCCGATTTTTTTGATCAAACCCGGCGCCACCTCGACGAGCGTTACGGAACCGGCAAACTCATCGCCCGCGAAAAGTCTGTGCAAAACGGGATCACGAACTCTCTCATCGGCTACCAGTGGACGCAGCTTGGAGCAACCTTGCAGCTTTTTTATTTCACGGCGGAAAGCGAAGCCGAAACGACAAAAGTTTTGAGCATCCACTACCGCTCTTCCACTTGAACAACCGAGAAAAACTGCACCGGTTTTCCCCTGTAAAAAACGCCCCCCCATGAACGCAGCAACCATCGCTTCAATGCTCCCTCGCTCCTTAAGGCGTTCTTGGGAAGTGCTTTGGGAGGCGGGAGAGATTTTCATCCGGATTTCCGCTTACGAGCTTGCCGCCGCTTTCGGCTATTACGCGTTTTTTTCCATTTTCCCTTTTTTGGCGATGTTGCTGTGGGCGGGTTCGCTTTTTTTTAATCCGGACACGGTCGCGCAAACCGTCAAAGAATACTTCCCGATGAGCGGCAATGTTTCCCATCTCGTTTGGGAGGGTGTCCACTCTTTGCAATCGACCCACGGGACAATCAATATCGCTTTCATTTTGGTGTTCCTGTGGGCCTCTCTCCGTTTTTTTCAAATCTTAGTCCACGGGGTCAATCTGGCGTGGGGCGAAGGGGATTTGCCGTGGTGGCACTTGCCTCTGAAAAACCTGATCATGGTGTTGACGGTAGTCAGCGCGCTGGTTCTCGGAATCGTGGCGCCGATGGTTCTCCAAGTGGTGCGGAACATTGTTTTGAGCATGCAGGAAAATATGCAGGACATCCTCGACATCCACTTTCCTGACTGGGACATCTGGCCGTTTTTGGATCTCATTGATTGGACGCGGTTTTTGTTGGCAAGCACGGTGCTTTTTTACGCGTTTTCTGTTTTGTATATGCTCGCGCCGAGCGTCCGTGTCCATTTCCGGAAGGTCTGGTTGCAGGCGTTGGCCGTATCCTTCTTGCTGCAAGGAATGCAGGTTTTGTTCGTGAATTATCTGCCGATGTTTTTGAAATACAACGCGATTTACGGGACGATGGGCGGGGTAATGTTTTTGCTCATGTGGATTTATCTTTCTGGAGTGGTGATTCTCGCGGGGGCTTGCTGGTGTTCCGCGAGGGAAAGAATCAAGAGAAAATACGCGGCTCTCTCGGATGCCAGCACGCAAACAAAAGACGCAGCTCCAGACTTTTGTATCTGACCGGAACCCGTCAACCCGCTTCTGCACCACATTGGGGACGCGAGGCAACCAATGCCTTTGGGCGCGGAAAAAGAACGGGATTCTTTTTGTTTTGCGCCGCGAAAACTTCGGTGGGCGCGCCGGTTGCGGAAAAATCGGGAAATGCAATTTTTTTTCGTAACGCCTTTTGCAACAACGATAAATAGTCTTTTCCAAGAACCTCAACCGCCCCGAATTGGGCGAGGTGCGCCGTTGTCCACTGCGTGTCCAAAAGCGAAAATCCCGCAGAATACAATCCGTCAATCAACACGACGAGTGCGACTTTGGATGCCCCCGTGACACGGTGGAACATCGATTCGCCAAAAAATGCGCCTCCGAGGTGGACACCGTAAAGGCCGCCCACCAGTTGCTCGTCAAGCCACACTTCCAGCGAATGGGCATGACCGAGTTCGTGGAGGTGGCAGTAGGAATCCAAGATGGTGTCATCGATCCAAGTTTTTTTGCGTTCGGCGCAGGCGGACATGACCTTTCGGAACGAAGTATTTTGCCGGATTTGCCACGGGAAACGACGCAAGTCTTTGCGGACTCCGTGGGGCAAGCGCAGGGAAGCCAGCGGAAGCAAAGGGAGGATGCCACGCCGTTCGGGAAAAAACCAACCGATAGAACCATCGTCCATCCCCATGGGAAAAAGCCCCTGGCTGTAAGCATCAATCAAAACGACGGGTGGTATCCTTTGCATCTTTCTTGCCAAAACGGGGGAAATCTGTAACCTGTCCGAGTGAAATTTGTAAGACTTTTCTTTTTTGCGTTGTCGTTGTGCGCCTTGGCGGGGTGCGCGATTTCGGAAGAGGCACCGACGGATGTGGGGCGCAAACTCGAGGAGGGATTGCAGGGGCGAGGTAAAATAGTCCCAAACAATCCGACCTCCGACAACTTCGGCCCGAATTACCAGTGAGCCAAAAAA
>DYNR01000353.1 GCA_020720945.1 Chthoniobacter flavus
ACTTGCTCCCGCCGGGAATCGAACCCGGATTTAAGGTTTAGGAAACCTCCGTTCTATCCGTTGAACTACAGGAGCTAAATGAGAAACGAAAGAAAATCTCCCTTTCTCCACCTTCGCATTGAAAGCGGCAAACGGAAATCTATCCCCCCGCAAACCACCATTGTAAAGTTTTGCCACCCACTTGTTCAACTGAAAAATCAAGAAATTCGCCAAATCGACAACGGCCCAACTTTTTTTGAGTTGAAGTCTTGCAAGGGGGTTTTGTAGTCTCTGCAAACGATGATCAGCATGACAGGTTACGGCAAGGCGGAGTATTCAGGGGAATGCGGGGAATGGGTTGTGGAATGTTCCTCGGTCAACCGCAAACAACTCGAAGTGGTAGTCCAGTTGCCAAGAGAGTTTTCCTCTCTCGACCTTCGGGTCAGACAAGAAGTTGCCGGAAGCTTAAACCGCGGACGCGTGGCGGTCGCCATTGCATACACCGCAAAATCCGCCCAGCTTTTTTCGACCATCCAAAAAGGGGCGGCAGCCACCGCTTATGCCGACTTGATTTCCATCCAGCAAGAATTGAAACTCGGCGGCGAAATCACGCTCGACCACATTTTGCGCCATCCCGCAATTTACGCCAACGCCGCCCCTCTGACAGATTCGGATTCCCTCTGGGAAGAGCTTTCCGTCCCGTTGCAAGGCGCGCTGCAGGCAATGATCGAAATGAGAAAAACCGAAGGCGCATCCGTCCAAAAAGAGCTAATCGGCTATCATAGAACGCTTTGCGCAATTTTGCTTCGCCTGCAAGAACTCGCTCCCCAAGTTCCCCTGCGACACCGGGAACTCCTTTTGTCGCGCTTGCAAAAATCCGAACTCAGCCGATTGCCAGACGAATCTCGGCTTGTCACAGAAATCGCTTTGTTCGCCGACCGGTGCGACATTTCCGAAGAGCTTTCGCGTTTAGGGAGCCATCTTTCACAGTTTTCCGAGAAACTGGCGGAACAGGTGCCCGTCGGGAGAACGCTGGAATTTCTCGTCCAAGAAATGTTCCGGGAAATCAACACGACGGGAGCAAAAGCAAACGATGCGGAAATTTCCCGCGCCGTTGTCGAAACCAAAAGCCTCCTGGACAAAATCCGCGAACAACTCTCCAATGTCGAATAACCTTCTGCCAAAACGAAAAGGGATTCTCTTCGTGCTTTCCTCTCCATCCGGCGCAGGAAAAAGCACCGTCTATCAAGCATTGAAAAAAACCGAACAGTTTGCGTTTTCGATTTCATGCACCACGCGCCCACCTCGGACGGGAGAAACCGACGGAATCGACTACCACTTCCTCTCCGAAAAAGACTTCGCGGAAAAAGTCGCCGCCGGTGATTTTTTGGAACACGCAAAAGTCCACAGACACCGATACGGAACTCTCGCAACCCCCGTCATTGAAACTTTGCGAAGCGGGCGGGATATGCTCATGGACATAGACACCGCGGGTGCCGACTCCATCAGGAACCACCCGTCCCAAGAAATCCGAGAAGCTCTGGCGGATATTTTTTTGTTGCCCCCCTCCCTCGAAGAACTCGAAAGGAGGCTTCTTTCACGAGGGACGGAAAGCCCCGAAGACCTGGCGACCCGGCTGAAAAATGCGGAAGAAGAAACCGCCCGGTGGCAGCGTTACCGCTATGTCGTCCCAAACCGTTCCGTAGAAGAAAACATCGCCGCTATCCGCGCCATTTTTTTTGCGGAGCGTTGCATCGCAACCCGCTACCCTTCAAATAGTTTTAACCATTTGATCCAAGGAAAATGAACATCGCTCCAACCTCTTGCCCCCAGACAATTTTGCTGGCAGTTTCCGGCTCGATCGCCGCTTACAAGGCCGCCGACCTCACGAGCAAACTCGTCAAACGAGGGCACTCGGTGCATGTGGTTTTGACGGCGAACGCGCAGCAGTTTGTCGCCCCCTTGACCTTCCAAACGCTTTCCCGCAACCCCGTCACCCTTTCCGTTTTTGAAGAAAAAAGCGGATGGCAACCGACGCACATTGATTTGGCCGACAAAGCAAACCTTTTTGTTGCCGCTCCCGCCACCGCCAACTTCATCGCAAAATTAGCAGCAGGAATCGCCGACGATGCGCCTAGCACGATGGCGTTGGCCGCGACCTGCCCGGTTTTGGTCGCCCCCGCAATGAACGGAAAAATGTGGACCCACCCCGCGACGCAAGCGAATGTGAAAACACTCAAAGAACGGGGCGTTGTTTTCATCGGACCCGAAGAAGGAACCTTGGCTTGCGGATATGAAGGGGTCGGAAGGCTTTGGCCAACCGATGGGATTTTGGAAGAGATCGAACGGCTTTTGCCATAGCCTGAATCAGTGAGATAACTGCTGTGAATCTCTGCAATCAATTGGGCTGCAA
>DYNR01000077.1 GCA_020720945.1 Chthoniobacter flavus
CAATAGAAGAACGGAGGAAGTCAAGCCAAAATCCACGCTTTAATTTTTTGAAAACACGGAGAGCGAGGTTGCTTCGGCTCCTTTCTTCTTGGGCCACAAAGCACCTTGGAGCAACTGCCGTCGGGGAAGTTTTGCTCCACCCAGAACACAAAAATTTTTCCGTTTCCTCTTTGCCCCAATCCGTGTAGAGTCCGAACCAACTCCGAGGCGGGTTCTGCTGTTTTGAATGTTCGGCGCCCGCCCGAAGGAGACGCTTAAATTATGAGTTTTATTGACGAAGTGTATGAAAAGCTGCGCCGCCATCCGAAGCGGATTGTTTTTCCGGATGGCGACGACCCTCGCGTTGTCGTGGCAGCCCAAGAATTTTACAACCTGCAAATCGGCGTCCCCGTTTTGCTGGGAAAAAAAGACGCAATCGAAAAAGTCGCGGAAGAGCAGAAGGTATCGCTGGATCATGTCATGGTCATCGACCCGGAGCACGCGGACGACCTCCCCGCTTTTTGTCTCCGGCTGGAAAGGCTGGAGCGCTACCGGAAAATGGGCATCAGCGACGCCCGCTCCGTCATGGTCAAGCGCAACTACTTCGCGGCCATGATGTTGCAATACGGCTTAGCCGATGGGCTGGTCGGCGGCATATCCAGCAATTCGGGCTCGATGCTGCGTCCGCTCATCCAGTTGGTGAAGCCGCTCCCGCACGCGCAGATGGTTTCTAGCTGCTCGATCGTCGAGGTGGACAACCCGGCGTTCGGCGACGGCGGCGTGCTGTTTTTCGCCGACTGCGCGGTGGTTCCCGCCCCGTCTTCGCAGCAGCTTGCCGTTATCGCGTTAGAGGCGGGACTCCTTGCCCGCCAAGTATTTGGGAAGAAACCCCGCGTCGCGATGTTGAGTTTTTCCACGAAAGGTAGCGCGAAGAATCCGGCCACGGAAAAGGTGGCGGATGCGACGGAACTGGCGCGCAATTTAGCGGGCAAGCTCGGCGCGGAAATCGCTTTCGATGGCGAGATGCAGGCGGATACGGCTTTGTGTCCCGAGCTGGCAGCCATCAAAATGGGGCCCAGCCTCGTTGCGGGCAAAGCCAATGTGCTCGTGTTCCCGGATCTCGATAGCGGGAACATCGCGATCAAACTTTTGCAGTATCTCGGAGGTGCCCGCGTTTACGGGCAAATCATCACGGGGCTTTCCCACCCCGCCGCAGATCTCTCCCGAGGGGCGAAAGTGGACGAAATCGTCAAGGTCGCCGCGATCGTCGGTCTGCAAGCCATTGAATACCGGAAGCTATACCCCGCCGCTGCGGAGTAAGCGTGCGATGAAGGAAACCCGAGCGTTCCCCATGAACCTAGAAACCCCAAGAATTTTTGTAGCAGCAACGGAGCAAAACGCAGGGAAGACCACGACTTCCTTGGGCATTTATTCGCTCTTGAGCCCGTATTTTCCCCGCGTCGGCTTCATCAAACCCGTCGGCCAACGCTTCACGCAATTCCAAGGAAAATCGATCGATGAGGATAGCGTCCTGATCCACGAAACCTTCCAAACGCAGACGCCCATCGAAGCGATGAGCCCGATCACCGTGGGGGCAAACTTCACGCGCAACCACATCGCGGGCAAGGATAACGACAAACTGGTCGCCACCCTGATGCAGGCTTTTGACCGCGCGTCTTGGGAAAAAGACTTCACGATTATCGAGGGCACGGGGCACGCGGCGGTCGGGTCCGTCTTCGACCTCTCGAACGCGAAAGTTGCCGCCCTTTTGAACAGCAAAGTCATCCTTGTCGTTCCGGGTGGCATCGGTCGCCCGATCGACGAAGTTTCCCTCAACCGCGCTCTGTTCGACCGCGAAGGCGTGGAAATTTTAGGGGTCATCATGAACAAGGTGCAACCCGCCAAAATGGACGACTTGCGGAATTTCGTGGGGCGCGGACTCAAACACCTCGGCCTCGACCTTTTGGCAGTTTTGCCTGCAACCCCGATTCTCGCCCAACCGACGCTCCAAGAAATCCGGAGCAATATCAACGGGACGATGGTCAGCGGGCCCAACGGCGAAAGAAACCGCGTTTCCCATGTCATCATCGGTGCCATGAGTTCCGCAAACATCCTCGGGCAATTCCGCTCCGGTTCCCTCCTCATCGCCCCCGGCGACAGGGAAGACATTATTTTGGCGGCTCTCGCGGAGTTCAACGCGGGGACGGCTTTCGCCGGTTTAGTGTTGACAGACAACCACTTGCCCCACGCCCGCATCGTCAAACTCGTCCAGGAATCCAAGCTCCCAACCATCCAGACTTCCTTGGATTCTTACACCGTCACCAAGCGGATCAACTCCATGACGGTCAAGACGCTTCCCGGCGACACCCAGAAAATCGGCATGATCAAACAGATATTCTCCAAGCACTTCGACCTCGCCCCCCTCTTGGAAAAATTGGGAAAAAACGAGGCATCTCCCGAGTCTCGGACCGAAGCTCCTGCCAAGACCGAATAAACCGGCGAAGCGGTAAAAAACGCTTTTCCCTCTGCCGCAGACGAGCGATGCGTCCCCTCAAAAAAAATTGCGCGAAGTGTTCAGCCAAGGGTGAAATGACGCTTGAAACGATGGATTTTTTGTTCAGGGCAAGGCGGGAGACCTGTGCGCCATTTCCCGATAACCCCTTCGGGCAAGCAACGCAGACTTGGAGCAAAAAAACAAGTTTGCCGAGACACTCCAAACTTGACCGGACGCTGGATTGGATCGGCGACATCCACGGGAACGCCGAAAAACTCCGCGGGCTCTTGCTCTCTTTGGGGTATTCGGAAAACCGGGGCTTTTTTTCTCGCCCTGGCACCCTCGCTGTTTTCTTGGGAGATATGCTCAACCGCGGTCCCCAAATCCTCGAAACCACCCGCATCGTCCGCTCGATGTGCGACAACGGCGCCGCAATTTTTTTACTCGGCAACCACGAGCTTTACGCCCTCCGCGACGCGGCGGCAACGAAGCAAAACATCCCCGTCCGGCATTTCGTAAGCGAAAAACACGGTCGCTATTTGCTTTCGAGCAAGCAGGCTTTCGCTGGGCGGGAAGGCGAGTGGCAAGACCTTTTGGAATGGCTTTTCCGTCGCCCGATCGCTTTCGATGCCGGAGGGACGCGCGGCGTTCACGCCTGTTGGCATCCGTCCGCTTTAGCCCGATTTCCTTCCCAGACACTGCGTTTTCCCGATTTGATCGACCGCCGTTCCCTGCGTTTCCACGCGATCCAAATTTTGCTAGAAGGCCCTTCCACCGTCCACCCCTCCACCCCGAAATCCTTCCGCGTCCGCTGGTGGACCCGCTCGGTGCAAACTTGGAAAAACTTTGCGTATAGCCACCGCGGCGATTTGCCCGGCACGAGGGTGCCCGCTTTGCGCCTTTCCGCCGCGGTTCCCTACACCACCGCAGAGCCACCCCTTTTTTTTGGTCATTACGGCTTTTCAAAACCCGCTTCGCCGATCGCCCCAAACATCGCTTGCCTGGATTACGCGGTGGCGTCGGACGGCCCCCTCGGTGCCTACCGCTGGCAAGGAGAGTGCCGCCTCGCCGCCGACCAGTTTTTTTCCTTCCCTCCCCTTCCTTCTTCTCCGAGACAATGAAAGAGTTTTCCCTAGACAAAAAAAGGCAATCCGCATTAAATGCGAGACGGCTTTGGGAAGCCAATTCCGCCTACCCGCAAAAGGAGTGGAATCCGTCTTTTTGCCGCCCTCCTGCCAACAACCAACCCTTCCAAAAAAATCCGTGGACATTCTGATAGTAGAAGACGATAAGGCCGCCCAGAAGCAGGTGAGCTTCCCGATGAAACGGCGCGGCCACAATGTCGTGTGCGTCGAGACCGCAGAAGCTGCTTTGGAGTTGCTGGAAACCCGGTGGTTTCCGATGGCGTTTCTCGATTTGAATTTGCCGGGGATGGGGGGCATCGACCTTTGCGGGAA
This sequence comes from Chthoniobacter flavus, assembly GCA_020720945.1. GTDB lineage: Bacteria > Verrucomicrobiota > Verrucomicrobiia > Chthoniobacterales > DYNR01 > DYNR01. The sequence goes on from DYNR01000077.1 coordinate 3,931, forward strand.
AATGCGGGAAAGCGCACGGGGCGACCAGTTTTACATCGTCGTCGGCACCTCGGAAACAGGGCCGGAAAAACTTTCGCGCATCCTGGATGCCGGAGCGGATGATTACATCGCTAAACCCTACAACATGAACTTGTTGGGTGTCCGCCTCCAAGTGGCGGAAAAACGCGTCCGCGCCATCGAAGAAAAAGCCCTCCTCCAAGCCGAGCTGGAATTTTTGGCGAAGCACGACCCCCTGACTCGCCTGCTCAACCGCTGGCAGCTAGACCCCGCCGTGGAGGATGCCCTGAAAATCGAAGCGTCATCTGGCGAAGGCGGCTCCCTCATGCTCATCGACCTCGACCACTTCAAGCAAGTCAACGACACTTGCGGGCACCAGACGGGCGACCGCCTCCTCGTCCTCGTCGCCAACACCATTCTCTCTTCGGTGCCCGAGGACACGAAGGTCGTCCGCTACGGCGGCGATGAATTTGTCGCCGTCTTGCCAACCACGCCTTCGAGCAACGCCCTAGAAATCACCGAAAGCATTTCTTCGGCTTTCGAGAGCATGGAGTTCCCCGACCTCCCCCCTTCCCTCCGCCCCAGCGCATCCATCGGCATCACCACGATCCGCCACGGGATCGCCCCCCGCGACTTGCTCAAAGAGGCCGACACCGCCTGCTATCGCGCAAAATCTCTCGGGAAAAACAGGGCGGAAGTTTTCGTCGATTTCAACCAAAAACTCCTCGTCCCGCGCTCGGGAAAATCCAAACCCGAAAAGGTCGAAGGCCCCCTTCCGACTTCCGACGAATACGAGCTAGTCCTCTGGTTCCAGCCTGTCTGCGATATGCAAACCGGGTGCATCCTTTTCCAAGAAGCTCTCTTGCGCTACCAGTCAAAAATCACCCGCAACGCGGTCACGGCAGGGATGTTCAAATCCCAGGTCAACGACGAGGAATATGTCGCTGTCCTCGACCGGTATGTCGCCCAAGAAATGTGCAACCGCCTCCGCGAGCACCCGGACTTGACGGCGGCTATGAATGTGAACGCCAACTCGATCAACGACATGGCTTTCGCGGATTACTTGCTCAACCTCTTGGATTCCAACGGGATCGACGGCAAACGCCTCTATATCGAAATCACGGAGAGCAGCCCGATCCGCGACATGAAGACCGCAGAAAAATTCGTCATCAGGATGCGCGAGCACGGGATCCGGTTCGCGATTGACGACCTCGGCGCGGGCTACGCCTCCATCGCGACGCTGAAGTCCATGCCCATCGAACTGGTCAAAATCGACGGCTCTCTCATCCGCGAACTCGAAAAAGATTCTTTCAACCAGTATTACCTCGATGCCCTCCGCAACCTCGCCAAAGGCATGGGCTTCCACACCATCGCCGAGCGCATCGAAACGATGGCGGAAATGGAAGCCGCGCGGGGGTTCGGCATCAACTACGGCCAAGGTTACCTCATCGCCCGCCCCCGCGAACTTCCTTTCTCCCAAAACGAAATCTCCGCGTCGCTGTTCCCCTCACCGATTTCCCTTTAATCCCTTTTACCGATAACTCATGGATCTTCAACCTGTTAAAGTCCGGGCGAAATTTTTCTTCTCCGGGGACCAAAAATTTTTCATCAAGGGCGTGACCTACGGGCCCTTCGCGCCAGATGCCGACGGGCACTATTTCGGCAAGCCCGAACGCGTTGCTTCCGACCTCAAAATGATGGGTTCGGCCGGGATCAACCTCTTGCGGATTTACTATGTCCCCCCGTCCTGGTTCGTGGACTTGTGCGCGGAAGCGGGTATCCGGCTTCTCATCTCGATCCCGTGGATGGAGCATATCGAGTTTTTGAAAGAGCGCAAAGTGCGGCGCGAAGTCTTCCGGGCAATCAAGGAAGGAACCAAAACCCATGCGGGGCATCCCGCCATTTTCGGGTATTTGGTGGGCAACGAAATCCCGAGTTCGATGATCCGTTGGCTGGGCGTGCAAAAAGTCACCGAGTTCGTCGAACAGCTCATCACCATCGGGTGCGAACAAGACCCGACAAAACTTTTTTCTTACGCCAGCTTCCCGCCGACCGAATACCTCCTCCCCCAAAATGTCGATTTTTACACCTACAATGTTTACCTGCACCGGCGGGACGACTTCGAGCGCTACTTGGCGCGCCTGCAAAACCTCGTCGAAGACCGCCCGTTGGTGATGGGCGAATTTGGGATGGACACCATCCGCCACGCCGAAGAGGAGCAGGAAGAAATGTTGCGCTGGCACATCGAAAGCGTCGTGCGCGGCGGCCTTGCAGGGACAGTCCTTTATTCTTGGACGGACGAATGGTTCCGCGGGGGCATGGAAATCATGGACTGGGCGTTTGGTCTCACAACTCGCGAACGCAAACCGAAAAAAGCTTTTTTCATGGTGCAAGAACTTTTCGGCGACGCCTCCCCCGTCGGTGCTCCTGAAACTTTGTCCCTCCCGCCCGCGCCGCCCGCCCCTGCTGCCGCGCCGGCTTCCCCCGTCCCGATGTCCGAAAAAGTCAAGCTGCCCAGCTACCCGAAAGTTTCCGTCATTGTTTGTTCCTACAACGGCGGGCAAACGCTCGATGACTGCTTGACTTCCCTCAAAACGCTAGACTACCCGAATTACGAAGTCGTGCTCGTGGATGACGGCTCGAAGGATCACACTCCATCCATCGCCGAAAAACATTCTTGGATCGTCAGCATCCGCCAAGAAAACAAAGGGTTGAGCGTGGCGAGAAATGTCGGTGCCGCCCATTCGACCGGCGACATCATCGCCTACACGGACTCCGATTGCATGGCAGACCCCGACTGGCTTTACTACATGGTGGGAACCCTCCTCAGCGGAGATTACGCAGGCGTTGGAGGACCGAACATTTCCCCGCCTGCGCAAAACTGGGTGCAAGCGTGCGTGGCTGCCGCGCCCGGCGGACCCAGCCATGTGCTTCTCAGCGATGTCGTTGCGGAGCATATCCCTGGTTGCAACATGGCTTTCCACCGTTGGGCGTTCGACCGCGTCGGAGGCTTTGACCCCGAATATCGCAAGGCGGGCGACGATGTGGATTTTTGTTGGAGGTTGCAGCAACTCGGGGGCGTGATCGCTTTCAGCCCTGCCGCCATCGTTTGGCACTACCGCCGTTTTACCCTGCAAGCATTCCGCAAACAGCAAGAAGGTTACGGAGAGGCGGAATCCATGCTCCGTTTCAAACACCTGATTTTCTTCGGTCCCACCGGAACCGCGAAGTGGAAAGGGCAAATCTACGGAGCCCCCCGCTTCACTTGGCTGATCAACCGCCCACGCATCTACCACGGGGTTTTTGGCGAAGGGCTTTTCCAGTGCATCTACCCGACCCCCCAATCGGAGATCGCCGCCTACTTGAGCAGCATCGAATGGCTCGCTCTCACGGTCTTCATCTTCGCCCTTTCCATCGGCATCCCGGATTTGCGCATCCTCCCCTACCTGATGTTCGGGGGCACTTTCCTCGTCGCCCTTTCTTACATGATCCACGCGAAACTCGAGCCGAAGTTCGACACCGTGCGGGCGCGGCTCCTCGTTGCGTTTCTCGCTCTGGCACAACCGCTTGTGCGCGGCTGGTGGCGCTATTACACCTGGCTCAAATTCAAGCGGACCCCCGGTGCTGTCATCGGGCATCACTCCCAGCAAGAAACCGCGGTGCCCGGTCTTTGGCCGCCTTCGGAAATGCAGTTTTGGAACGAAGCGGGCATCGGGCGCGAAGCTCTCATCCAAGAGATCGTCGCCGGTTTGGAAGCGGAAGGCTGGAGCTACTCGATCGATACGGGATGGCAAAACTGGGATGTGCAAATTTACGGTAGCGTCTGGTGGGGAGTCCGCATCAAAAGCGTGACGGAATACCACGGAGGCCCCAAATGCCTCACCCGCATCGGGATGAAAACCTCGATGGTGGCGACGACTTTCCTGACGAATCTCATCCTTTTGGGCATCCTCGCTTACCGCCAGTTTTTCGTTGAAGGCAGCGACCTTTGGCTGCAGATCCCGTATGTTTTGTTCCTGCTCATTTTGATCTACCGCGCCGTCCGCTTAAAACGGAAAGTCGCTGCTCTCGTCAACGGTGCCGCCAGCCGTTGCGGGCTCGGTTTGATGCGGAAAGGCAAAGTGGCAAAAACGGCATGACGCCAGACCGGCCCCTCCGCACCTCGGATTTTTTTTACGAGTTGCCGGAAGACCTCATAGCCAAGCATCCGCTTCCCGAACGCGATGCTTCGCGCATGATGGTGTTGCACAAGGAAAGCGGAAAAATCGAGCACCGTTTTTTTCGTGAGCTTCCCGATCTTTTACGCCCAGGCGACCTTGCTGTTTTGAACAATTCGCGGGTCATCCGCGCCAGGCTCAAAGAGCCAGGAAAAACGGGGGAAGTTTTTCTCGCCGAATCCTTGGGCGGCGACCGCTGGCTTTGTTTGGTGCGCCCCGGTCGCCGGTGGACTCTGGGCACCGAACGGGAAATCGCGGGAACGAAAGCACGCGTGGAAGCGGTCTTGCCGGGAGGGGAAAGGGTTCTCGCTTTTGCCTCCCCCCCCGATCTCGAACGCCACGGAAGCATCCCTTTGCCTCCTTACCTCCGCCGCAACGCAGAAGAGGGAGACTCGGAACGCTATCAAAACATCTTTGCCGCAGAAGAAGGGAGCGTGGCAGCACCCACTGCCGGGCTCCACTTCACCCCGGCCACCCTAGAAAAAATCCCTCACTGTTTTCTCACCCTCCATGTCGGTCTCGGCACCTTTCAGCCAATCAAATCCGACCTTGTCTCCGAGCATAAGATGCACAAGGAAAACTACTTTTTGGGCGCGGAAGCCGCAGGTGCCATCCGCTGCGCCAGCGAAAACGGGCGAGTTTTGGCAGTTGGCACCACCTCGGTCCGCGTGCTCGAAAGCCAGCCACCCGGTCCCTTGCAAGAAAACCACGGCAGCACGGATATTTTTATTTATCCTCCCTTTTCCTTCCAGCGCACCGACCTTCTTTTGACGAATTTCCATCTCCCCGATTCCACGCTCTTACTGCTTGTTTCCGCCTTTGCGGGAAAAGAGTTGGTCAAAGAAGCCTACCGCAAAGCCGTCGAAGAACGATACCGTTTTTTCAGCTACGGCGATTGCATGCTGATTTTGCCTTGAGAATAAAAAACTTATGCGCCGTCTCCAATCCTCGCATAAGCAGCAATCCTATT
>DYNR01000354.1 GCA_020720945.1 Chthoniobacter flavus
GCAATCTGGTGATGATACCAAGAAGAAAGGACAGGCCAGTTGTGCAACGGAAACCGACAGCAAATCTCCCTCTCGGCTTTTTCCCACTTTGCACTCGCTCCCGGAACCACCAACGCATCAAACGGGCACCACACCACCATGGTCGGTATCTCCCATCGCTGCTCGGCCAATTTTGTTATCAGACCGGAGCCTTCCCGCATTTGCCGGATCCCTGCAAACGGCAACAAATGCGCTACCTTTGTTCCGTGATGCGGCACGCACAAAAATACGGCCTTTGCGATGTCCAACCCCGGATGCCGCTCTTTGGCAACCCGCGTCACCAACCCTCCCATGCTATGCGCGACAATCCGACATTCCCCACCACCCAACCAATCCGCAAATTGATCGGCAAGCCGCTCGATAGGAACCCTGCCTCGCGAATCATAAGAAAAAATTTCGACCCCTTCGATCCCCCTCGTTTTCAGCGTCTTGCGCATCCCTTCTAAGCGCCACGCCGCCCCCCACAGCCCATCAAGCAATACAGTTTTCATCCGTTTTTCGATCCTCCTGAAAGCGGAACAAAATGGTGCCACTGCTCCAAGTGCTCCCGAAACTCCGGCAACAAGGCTGCCGCTACCTTCTCGGTCGCCACCCCGATCGCCTCTCCCCTCGGCATTGCCCGATCTAAAAAAATCGGCTCTTTCGCACTCATCCGATACCCGCCGTCCCGAAATCTTGTCACCACAACGGGAAGGAGCGGACACCCCGCGATCCACGCCAGCAATGCGGGCGAAGTGGAAAATGCGATCACCCCACCAGAAACCTCAACCTCTACCCGCGGCCCCTGATACGGGCGATCCACGAGCATCGCGCAAAGCCTCCCCCGCTCCAACTCTTTGACCACCTGCAACGCTGAAAACGAATCGCTCCCGATTTCGACGGTCCCGATCCCCCATCGCCCCCTATATTCTGCCCGCCAACGGGTCAACCCTTGGCTCGGCTCCGAAAGCGTCAACGCCGTCGTCGGAATCCCTAACGCCGAAAGCAAAATCGCCCCATACTCAAAAAAACTAAAATGCCCGGTCACTAAAATCGCCCCCTTCCCCCCCGCATGAGCTTCTTTCAAATAATCAAGCCCCTCGTATTCCGCACACAAACTCGCCGCTTCTTTTGCCGTCCACCCCCCGACCGCAAAGTAATCTCCCAGCGTTTGCGCAAACTGCCGAAAATTTTCTCTCGCCAACCCCACCGTCGCCCTCCCTGGATCCAGCAACGCCAAATTGCCCCGCACCGTTTCGACGACAGCGGGATGCGTCGCCGTGTAAAACTCCGCTATCCTCTTGGCAACAAATGCGTTGCCAGACCTCCCCATCGCCCCGCTCGCCCACCCCGCCAACTGAAAAATCCTTTCAGTGTATAACTCCCGATAATAAAAATGGCGGGTATGGTCTTGCATCATCTCCGGATTCCCATGCCCTCAGCCCGCATTTCTCCAACTCCTGCCAGCAACATCGCCTCCACCATCAAACTGTCGGAGGAGGTTCTTCCTCTTCTCCCCTACGGAGACTTTTTAGGGATGTGCGGACGATCTCTTCTGCCGAAAGCAATGGTTTCGAGTGAAGGCGGCAGTATTCTCTTTCAAAATCCTCGAGCAAGGGGATTTCCATTTTATCCTTAGCTCTCCCAGTGGCTTTTTTGCTCCGAATGATATCCGATATCGAAGTGACTGGAAACCCGTCTGCCGTAGTTACCGAGCGGGACTTAGCCTCGGCAAACGACTCGATGCCGTCTGGAGCGTGGATCACATCGATGTCAAAAGGCCCAGATTTAATCTGAACAAAATCCTTTCCGCCTACAATTGCCAACTCGACTTCTTCCGAAATAGCAAATCCCGAATCGCGTAGCGCTGCAACCAAATGGGCTCCATTCGTCCTGTCTTTCGGCGCAAAAATATCAACATCCTGCGTCGTCGATGGGTATCCGAGCAGGATCGCACCACTTTTTCCAATAAAAAGATAATCGACTCCGTGTTTAGCGAAAGCGCGGGCAACCTCAATAGCTTGGGCGGGGTCGAATTTTCCGTTCACTTTCCAGGTTCTAGTTTGTAGCCAAGATATTCTGGGAGGTTCTTGTCACACCATTCTCGGTAATCTCGCATGGTATCGAAAATCCTATAGGGAGCATCATCGATGACTGGCTTGTATGTCTTGACAAACCCATACTTGATATAATTTTTCGGGTCGCGCAAAAGGTTCCGCCTACATTGGTCAGACCATGCTGCGTCAATGGCTGTCGTTTCCTTCTTTTCCATCTCCCAACAATATCTTTATTGCAATCCGATGTCAATTCTTTTTCTCGCCGCAACCAACCCCATCTTCATATCCCCGTTCGCTCAGATTATTGTGTG
>DYNR01000078.1 GCA_020720945.1 Chthoniobacter flavus
CGTTGGGTGCGGGTGTTTGCAAGAGGGTAGAACTCCTTTTGAAAGAAGCGGTTATTCCAGTTCGACGATTTTTTCTCCGGCGATTAAATCATCGTAAGACTGGCGGGTGCGGGCCAGTTCCGCGCGGGTTCCTTTCACCAGCACTTCTGGGAGCAGGGGGCGGGAGTTGTATTGCGAAGACATGGCAAAGCCGTAGGCGCCCGCGCTCATGAGAGCGATTCGGTCGCCGGGGGCCAGGAGGGGGAGTTCGCGGTCTTGGGCAAAGAAATCGCCGCTTTCGCAGACTGGGCCGACGACATCCATGAGGGTCGGGGTTGCCTGGGATTCGCGCAGGGGAACGATTTGGTGGTAGCCTTCGTAGAGGGCGGGGCGGATGAGGTCGTTCATCGCGGCATCGACGACGGTGAAATGTTTGGCGGGAGTTTTTTTGATGTATTGGACTTCCGAGAGCAAGACACCCGCGTTGCCGACGAGGAACCTGCCGGGTTCGAAGAGGATGCGCATTTCGAGGGGAGCCAGGTGGGGGATGATGGCGGCGGCGTAGTCCTCCGGGGTGATCCGTTTGTCCTCGGGCGACCTGGTTTCCCACCAGGAGGGGGAGGCGCTTTCCAGGGCATCCGAATAGATGATTCCCAAGCCACCGCCGAAGCTGAAGAACTCTAGGCCGTGGCGGTCTTTGAGTTTTTTAACCAGAGGGGCAAGTTTTGCGGCGGCTTCCGCAAACGGCGCGGTGGTAAGGATTTGTGAGCCGATGTGGGTTTGGATACCGCGGAGCGAGACATTTTTTAGGGAAGCGGCATCCGAGTAAACGGCTTCGGCGCGGTCTATGCCGATGCCGAATTTGTTTTTGCTTTTGCCCGTGCTGATAAACTTGTGGGTTTGGGCATCGACATCCGGGTTGACGCGGATGGCGACGGGAGCTTTTTTCCCGCAGGAGCCCGCGATGGAATCGATGCGGAGAAGTTCTTCTTCCGATTCCACATTGAAGCTGTAAATATCCGATTCTAGTGCGTAGCGGATTTCTTCGGCGGTTTTTCCGACTCCGGCAAAAGTGCAGTGGGCGGGGGAGCCGCCCGCTTTTTTTACGCGGAACAATTCGCCGGAGGAAACGATGTCGAAGCCCGCGCCTTGCTTCGCCAAGAGGTGCAAGATCGAGAGGTTCGAGTTCGCTTTGGCGGCGTAGCAGATTTCGTGGTTGAGAGGCGAGAGGGCGGAGTCTAGGCGGCGGAAATTTTCGGAGATTGTGGAAGCGGAATAAACATAGGCGGGGGTTCCGGTTTCCGAAGCCAGTTCTTCGAGGTTCACCCCTTCGCAGTAGAGGGAGCCGTTCTGGTAGGTGAAGTGGTGCATAGGTTGTTAGCGGATCGAAATTTTTTCCGTGACGGCGTTTCTTTCCGCGCAGCAGACGGTGACATGGGGGGCGCCGGCGGCGGCGAGGTGGGAGGCGACGAGTTGCGAGGCTTTTTGCGGGCAGTTGCAATCTTCGCTCAAGTGGCCGAGGATGACGGTTTGGAGTTTTTCCGAAGCCATGGCTTGGATGGATTCGGCGGCGGAGAGGTTTGAGAGGTGGCCGTGGGGAGCGAGGATCCGCTGTTTGGTTGACCAAGGGCGTTTGGTGTCGGCTTCCAGCATTTTCGGGTCGTAGTTCGCTTCGATAAAAATGCAGTGGGAGTTTTTTGTGGCGTCGATGACAGAGCGGGTGACTTTGCCGAGGTCGGTGAGGACGGAAAAAGTTTTGCCGTCCTGTTCGATGCGGAAGCCGACGGGTTCGGCGGCATCGTGTTGGACGGTGAAGGGGCGGATGGAGAAGCCGCCGAGGCAGAAAGGTTCCGCCGTTTGGAAATAGACCCATTTTGCCTGCAAGTTTTTGACACGGAAGCGCAAAGCGTCTGCGGTTTTGTGGTTCGAGTAGATGGGGACGGGGTGTTTTTTGCAGAGGGTCTGGAGGGCGTTGGTGTGGTCGCCGTGCTCGTGGGTGAGGAGGATGCCGTCGAGTTCGGCGATGGTTTGGCCGCAGGATTCTAGGCGGGCGGCGAGCTGTTTGCAGCTCATGCCCGCATCGATTAGGATGCGACCGGAGGTGCTGCGGACGAGGGTCGAGTTTCCAGAGCTGCCGCTCCCGAGTATATAAATTTCCATAAGTTAAAAAGCGTTGGTCGGCGGGTTGAGGGCTCCTAAATCCATTTTTTTCTTCGGAAGAAGAGTAGCATGGAAGCGGAAATAATCAAGCACGCGAACCAGAAAAGAGGGTAGCCGAAGCGGAGGTTGAGTTCGGGCATATTCCAGGGGGAGGCGGCGGGGTCGAAGTTCATGCCGTAAACGCCGGCGAGGAAGGTGAGAGGGATGAAGAGGGTGCTGACGAGGGTGAGGACGCGCATGATTTCGTTGGTTCTCATGCCGACGCTCGACATATAGACATCCATGAGGCCGGCGCTGAGGTCGCGGTAGCTTTCGATCATGTCGATGAGTTGGGTGGTGTGGTCGTAGCAGTCGCGGAGGAAGACTTGGGTTTCGTGTTGGACGAGGCCGCTGTCGTCGCGCATGAGGGAGCCGAAGATTTCGCGGTGGGGCCAGATTTCGCGGCGGACTTGGAGCAAGAGGCGTTTGGCATCGTAGAGGCGCTTCAAGTTTTGGCGGTCGGGTTTGTCCATGAGGGCGTTTTCGAGTTCTTCGAGGCCGTCGCCGATGGTTTCTAGGATGGGGAAAGTGTTGTCGATGACGGCGTCGAGGATCGCGTAGGCGAGGTAATCGCTTTTCATTTTTCGGATGAAGCCGCGGCCCGAGCGGATGCGGTTGCGGATTCTTTCAAAAAAGTCCTCGCCGCGTTCCTCTTGGAAGGTGAGGACAAAATTTTTGCCGAGGAAGATGCTCAGTTGTTCGGAAGCCAACTCTTCCGGGGAGTCGAAGTAAAGCATCGAGCTGACGATAAAAAGGAGGTCGTCGTAGGGTTCGATTTTTGGGCGTTGGACGAAGTTGAGGACATCTTCTAGGGCGAGAGGGTGGATGTGAAAGAGTTCGCCGATTTCCGTGAGAACTTCGATGTCGCCGAGGCCTTGGACATTGATCCAGTGGATCATTGCATCGTCGAGAAGAGGCAAAAGTTCTTCGGTTTGTGCTATTTGCGTTTCCTTGCAGCGGGACTGGTCGTAGGAGAGGACGGTGATGATCGGAGGGTCGTCACCCGCGTCTTCGCGGCGAAGGAGGGTGGCGGGAGAGGTGCCTGGGAGGTGGTAGTTGAAGCGGAACATGGCGGGTGATTTTTGCGGGGAGGAGGGGCGGGGTCAATGGTAGAAATGTTGAAATCCCGAAACAGAGAGGGCGGTTTGACCGTTTTTTTGGAGCGTGCCGATTTTTGTCAAGAGGAGGTTTGGGAAGCGGGTGCGCCATTGTTTCGCGAGTTTTTTTTCTTTTGCGGCGGGGCAAGAAAAAAGCAGTTCGTAGTCCTCGCCATCGGAGAGGGCGGACTGGAGAGAGAAGCCTTTTTTTACGGGGATGGCGGGGAGGTCGAGGGAAAAGCCTAGGGAGCTTTGTTTGCAGATGCGCGGGAGGTCGGAAGCCAGGCCGTCGCTCAAGTCCATCATCGAGGAGGCGAAGTTGTTGGCTGCGAGCCAGCGGGCTTCGGGCAAGCGGGGGCGGAAGCGCAGGTGGTGGCCGGTTTTGAAAGAGCCGCCGAGGGCTCCCGTCACCCAGATGCCGTCCCCGTTTTTTGCGCCTGCCCTGGAGATCCATGCCGAGTTTGTCCAACCGGTCATGGCGACTGAAAGGAAAATTTCGGGAGAGGGGGAGCGGGAGGTTTCGCCGCCTGCGATAGAAATGGAAAAGTGTTTGGCAGCCAAGGAGATGCCGCGGTAAATTTCTAGGGCGTAGGAGGTGGGAAGGGACGGGGGGAACGCGGCGGTCACGAGGGCGCAGTCTGGGGTTCCCGCCATGGCGGCAATGTCGCTAGTGGGGCGGCAGAGAGCTTTCCATCCGACGAGGTGGGGTGGGTGTTCGCGCAAGAAATGGATGTTTTCCAAGAGGCAATCCGTTTTGAGGAGGAGTTTTTTTTTGCGGGGGCGGACGACGGCGCAATCGTCGCCAGGGCCGACGATCACCCGTTTGCCCAAAGGGAGGCCGGAGGTTAGAGCGGCGACTAATTCGTCTTCGGAGCAGTCTCCGACAAGAGGAGGGAGCGGAGGATTCATTGCATTAGTTCGGGCCAGAAAATGGCGAGATAGACGGAGACGGCATTGAAGAGCGAGTGCATGGCGAACGGCACCCAGAGCGATTTCGTTTTTTCGTAGAGGAGGGCGAGGCAGAAGCCGAGGAGGAAGAGGCCGGGGAAGGAAGGCAAGTGGAGGTGGATGGCGGCGAAGAGGAGAGAGGAGGCGAGGAGGGCGGGGGTGCGGCCGCCGATTTTTTTGAAGATGCCGTAGAGGTAGCCTCGGAAGATGGTTTCTTCGGTGAGGGGGGCGGCGAAGAGAGCTAGAGCCATGACCGAGAGGCGGTTTTTCCAGTCGGGGTTTTCGACCAAAAAAGAGACGATAGGCTGCGGTTGGGCATCGGCAGGGAAGAGTTTGTAAGAGAGGAATTGGGCGGAGAGGATGAGGGGGTAAGCGGCGGCGAGCCAAACGAGTCCGAAGGCGATTTTTTTTGTTGGGTTGGCGGGGGCGAGGCCGAAAATTTTTATGGGGTTGATATTGCGGAAGACCAGGAAGCCCGCGATCAAAATGACCAGGGCCAGATAGAAAGCGCTTCCCGTCAGAAGAGCTTGGGCCGAAAGGGGTTGTGGTTCTTTTGTGGTAGAGGCCCAGATGACGGAAAGAAAAAAAGCGACGAGAGCGCCGCCGAAAAGGAAGTCTGGGGAGCCGTAGCAATCCGTCTCGATTTTTTCGTTTGAATCTTCTTGGAGCGAGGCGGCGAGGGCGCGGAAGCGGACCAAGCTCAAGAGGGAGAGGGCGGCGAGGGAGAAGAGAAGCCAAGGAGGCATCGGAAAGGGAGCGAGTGGCGGGGCGGGGGCGGGGTTTTTTAAGGCGCGAAGGTGGGAGGGAGGAGGTAGAGCCTGCCCGTTTCGAGGCGGACGGGTTGGGGGAGCAAGTGGAGTTCGGTTTTTGCTTGTGAGGAAGAGCCGAAGATGCGGAAGAGCGAAGAGAAATTGAAGCTAGGCTGGTAGCGGACGACGGTTGCGTTTTGCACGCCCGCCAGTTCCATGGCTTTTGAGTAAGAGGATTCGATGTAGCCGATCTGGTCCACGAGTTTCGCTTCTAGGGCATCTTCTCCGCTGAGGATGCGGCCGTCCGCTGGGCCGTTCCGTAATGCGGTGGCATCCAGATGGCGGCTTTTGGCGACGATGCCCAAAAAGCGTTCGTAGCTTTGCATGACCATGCCTTGGACATAGGCCTCTTCCTCCGGAGAAATTTTGCGGGAACCGCTGAGCATATCTTTGAATTTTCCGCTTTTGAAAACGAGAGATTGGAGGCCGATTTTGCCGAACAGTTCCTCGTAGTTGAGCGTAGAAATAATGACACCGATGCTGCCGGTGAAGGTGGTCGGGTTGCACATGATCCAGTTGCCGCCGCAAGCGGTGTAGTAGGCACCCGAAGCGCCGATCGAGTTCATGAAAACGACGAGCGGTTTTTTTTCCGAGAAGGTTTTTACGGCATCGTAGAGGACATCGGAAGCGGTGATTTCGCCGCCCGGAGAATCCACGGAAAGGACGACGGCGACGACATCCTCGTCTTGTTCGGCCTGTTCTAGGGCGACTTTGATTTCTTCGACCATGGAGAAGCCGCCGGGGCCGACTTCGCTGTAAGCGATGATGCCCTCTAGGGGGATGACGACAATTTTATCTTGTCCGCCGTCGCGCAAGATTTCTTCGTCGTAGGCGATGCCCGAAGAGGTTTGGAGGTTTTTCGGGCGGAGGGCATTTTTCTTGGAAGAGTGCAAGCCGATGAGGAACAAGTTTGCTAACATGCTCAAACACAACGCCAAAAACAAAGCGATACCGAAACAGCCAGATTTTTTCATGGATAAAGTTCGGGGATTGTCCGCTTTTCCCGCGTTGAATTCAAGCGGGGATTTTCGGTTAAAAAATCGTAGCGAAGCATAGGTTGCTTTCTTTTGGAAAAGCGGCTACTTACATTCCGTTCAAAGATATGGCGAAAGAAGATTGTATAACTAGCGAAGGCGTGGTGGTAGATGTATTGCCGAGCACGATGTTTCGGGTGAAGCTACCCAACGGACATTTGATGCTCGCGCACATTTCCGGAAAAATGAGGAAAAACTTCATCAGGATTGTTCCTGGTGACAAGGTGACATTGGAGATTTCTCCTTACGATTTAACCAAGGCGCGGATCACCTTCCGCGATCCGGGACAGCAGACACCCCGCCCTACCTTTCGGAGGCGTTAAAACGGGGGAGATTTTTTAGAGGCAACGAGTCGCCGTGCGCCCCACAGCCGCCCCCAGCCCGCCGGCGGGCACGAGAATCGTGCCCAAGAATGTTGCAGACCTTTACCTGCAAGCGGCGGAGAGGTATGGCGAACTCCCCGCGTTTTTGAAGAAGGTCGGAGGGGCGTGGGATGCCCTGTCGTTCCGCGAGCTTTTCGATGCGGGGGCGGCGTTGGCGACAGCGCTGATGGATCTCGGGGTGGAGGTGCGCAGCCATGTGGGGTTGCTTGCGGACAACCGGAGGGAGTGGATCGTGGCGGATTGCGCCGTGCAGCTTTGTGGGGCGGCGGATGTGCCGCGAGGGACGGACATCACGGATACCGAGATTGTTCATATTTTGGGTCATGCGGAAGTGTCCGTTTTGTTTGTCGAGAATGCGGCGACGCTGGAGAAGTTTTCCCGTTGTCGTAAAGAGTTGCGGCGGGTGAAAGAAGTGATTTTGCTCGATTCCAAAGGGGTGGAAATGCGGGGGGCGGTGCACGGGTTTGCGGAGTTGGTCGAGAGAGGGAAGAAGTTGCGGGCGGGCGGAGACCGGCGGGTCGAGGCCAGGATGAAACAGATCAGAGACAGCGATCTTTTCACGCTGATTTACACATCGGGGACGACGGGGGTTCCGAAGGGGGTGATGCTCACGCACGCGAACATGGTTTCGCAGGTCCGCAATTTGCCCTTCGACTTAAAAGCCGGAGACCGGGCTTTGTCCATTTTGCCTGTCTGGCACAGTTACGAGCGGGTGTTTGAGATGGTTGCAATTAGTTGGGGGGTAGCGACTTATTACACTTCGTTGCGGAGTATCGCCGAAGATTTGCGGGCGGTGAAGCCGACGGTGATGGCATCTGCCCCGCGGCTCTGGGAGAACCTTTACCAAAAAATTTTGGCGAATGTGAGGGATTCCGGTTCCGTCAAGCGGTGGCTTTTTCATGCGGCTTATCGGGCGACCCGCGAGGTCAAGAGGGCGGAGTATTTTTTCAAGGGGCAGAGCGTGGATCTTTGCGGGCGTTCGTGGGGAGAGAGTTTGAAAGAGGCGCTCGGGCATCTCGTGCGGAAAGCGTTTTATCATTTTCCGCACAAGGTGTTAGACAAGCTGGTGATGCAAAAGTTGCGGGGAGTTGTGGGAGGGGAATTCCGGGGGACAATTTCTGGGGGAGGGGCACTCCAGCCCCATGTGGACGAGTTTTACAATTTTATCGGAATCCCTGTTTTAGAAGGTTACGGGATGACGGAGACATCGCCCGTTTTGGCGGTGCGGACTTGGGATAACTTGGTCATCGGGACAGTCGGCCCCCTTTTTCCCGAGACCGAAGTGCGGATCGTGGATTTGGGGACGGGAGAGATTTTGTATCCTGACCGGAAGCGGAAGGCGTGGGGGTGTGGCTTGCGTGGCGAGATTCACGCGCGGGGGCCGCAGATCATGGAGGGATACTACAACAACCCCGAAGCCACCGCGCGGGTTCTGCGCGACGGTTGGATGAACACGGGCGACATAGGCATGGTGACTTTCAACGGATGCTTGAAAATTTTGGGGCGCTCGAAAGAGACGATCGTCTTATTGAGCGGGGAGAATGTCGAACCCGTCCCGATCGAAGGAAGGCTTGTGGAGTCTCCTTTGGTCGAGCAGTGCATGGTCGTCGGCCAAGACCAAAAGTTTTTATCCGTTTTGTTAGTGCCTTGTTTGGAGGAGTTTCGGAAGAGGGGAGTCCATGCCGCTAACGCGGCCGAGTTGACGCACCACGAAAAAACCAAGGATTTGGTGGACGGAGAAATTCGCCGCTTGGTTTCGGCGGCGACGGGGTTCAAGCCCTTCGAGCGCATCGCGTCTTGGCGGCTTTTGCCCAAGAGTTTTGTGGTGGGGGACGAACTGACGAACACATTCAAGCTCAAACGCCATGTGATTACCGAGCGTTACCAATATCTCATCGAGGATATCTATTTGTGAGGGGGATTTTTTGGTTTGTAATTTTGGTTTGCGGACACTAGAGTGGGGGGATGAATTTTTCCGACCAAGATCCGCGTGTTGTTGTCGTGTTGGGAGCCAGCCAAAATCCTGACCGGTATTCGCACCGTGCAGTTCTCGAGCTTGCTGCGCATGGGTGTCGGGTTTTGCCCGTCAATCCCGCTGTTACGGAAATAGGGGGAATCCCTTGCGTCCCTTCATTGCCAGAAGTCTGTTCTCCTGTTCATACTCTTTCGATTTATGTAGGTCCGGCGAGGTTGGTTCCTTTAATCGGAAGCGTTCTCGCTCTTTCTCCAGGGAGGGTAATTTTAAATCCTGGGACGGAGTGTCCGGAAGCGGAATCTGCATTTGCGGAAGCGGGGATCGAGTGCGTGCGGGGGTGCACGCTGGTCATGCTTCGGAGCGGGTTGTTTTGAGTTAAACCTCCCGATTAGCTTGAACGGGAAACCTCTCACAAAGGCGAGGAGGAACTGGGGGTAAAATTTGTGATTTAGCTGTCAAGTGACTCCCTTTTCTACACCCCGGCGCAGAGCGGGTTCCAGTGCTGGATTCTGGATACAGTTGGGGAGTTTTTTTGCGCTGGAAGGTATCTGGTTGATGGAGACGGGGTTGCGACGCAAGGGCGGGAAGTCGTGCCTTCCCGTCCAGAGCGGAATCATGCTT
>DYNR01000079.1 GCA_020720945.1 Chthoniobacter flavus
CAACGGAATACTAAATCGTCATGTTTTAGTAGTTCATTGACATTGGGAACGGGGTCAGGGATTTTGACTCCTGAATACTGAATTTGCCACTGAAGCGTTGGGAATAACCGGACGCGATCTTTTTTTGGCGAGTTTTTATCGGGTAGAAAAAAGAGATTTTAGGAAGAGCGAGTCTTCGAAGCCTGCGCCGGGTTTGCCGATTCTTGCCACCACGAGATTGCGGGAAGGAACCAGGTAAAGCCGTTGTCCTCCAGAACCGACTAGGGCGAGCAAGTCGGTGGGGGCGGCATGGCTCAGACAAGCGGTTTGCCACCAGCGGAAGTCTGTTTTTGATCCGATACTTTTTTCGATGGAGACTTCGTGGCTGGTTGGCGAAGCGGCGGCGAGGTTGCGCCAGACCCCTTGATAAAAAATCGGAAAGTCCGGGTTGTTTTTTGCGGAATCGCGGAGGATGCCCGGAGGCAGGCGGCGGGAAAATCCTTCCCTCCCATCGGCGAGCAAGAGCAAGCCCAATTTGCCCAATTGGCGGAGAGACAAGTTTGCGCCCGTCGAGTAGTAGGGGGAGCCGTTCCCGTCTAGTCGCCATCCGGAAGTGCTTGCACCAAAAGGAGAAAGGACTTTTTTTTGGAGCCATTCGAGCGGTGGAGTTTTTTTCTTTTCGAGTTGGGAGGCGAGGATGGTGCCGAAAATTTCGTATCCGCCGGGCCCGTAAGCGAAGGAATGGGCGCGGGGTTCTTGCGGGCGGATGGCGCGGGCTTGGGAGTCTTTATTCTTCAGGTTTTTCCTGTAAAAAATCGGGCCGCCAGAGGGGGCGCCAGCGGAGAAATTCACTAGGTCCGAAAGGGTTGCGTCGTGGTCATTCCAGGATGGCAGGAATTTAGAAACGGGGTCGGAGAAGGAGAGGAGGCCTTCTTTTTCCGCTGTTTTTCCGGCGAGGACAGAGAGGAATTTTGTGATGCTGAAAACAGGCCAAGGCGAGTGGGGTGTCAATCCTGCGGAGGATTCTTCCAAGAGGGGAGAGCCGTTTTGGAGGATGAGGAGACCGGTTCCGCCGTGTGATTTGGAATAAGCTGCGGCGCGGGCGGGGGAAATTTTTTGGTTTTCGGAAGAGGGAGAAGTTGTTGGGAAAACGAAAAACGACAGGCAAACCGCAGCGTAGGGGATGCTGCGGGAGAGAGAGAAATTCTTGTGAGAAAGGGGGTTCCGGAGCCAGGCCGGCGGGGTCATTGCTTGGGGCGGTTTTGTTCGAGCAGTTCCGCTTTTTTCCAGAGGGCTTGCATTTTAGGGGGGAGGCGGAAGAGGATGCTCGCGGAGGATGCGACGAGGATGAAGCCGATGAATCCGGCAAAGCCGAGCCCATACCAGATCGGTTGGGGCTGCCCTGAGAAAAAGGCGAAAACGCCGAGGAGGGCGAGGCAGACGGTGGCGGTGGTCATCCCGAAGTAGCAGGCTCGGAGAAAGCCGAGGCCGACCATTTTTCGTTTTGCGTTTGAGAGGGGGAGGAGGATTCCTATGAGAGAGCCGTAGATGCCCGCAAAAATCCCGAGAGCGGTGCCGGGAATCCATGCCAAGGAAGGGTCAAACCATGGTGTTTGCATAAGTTTGGGGAACGGATCGAAGCGGTTGCGGCAGGGAGCAACCGCTTCGAAGCGAAGGAGCTTTTAGGAGGTAATTAAGCCGTTTTTGAAGATGCGCGTTTTCTTGCCGTGGCCTCCAAGATTTTTTTGCGGATGCGCAAAGATTTTGGGGTCGCCTCGACATATTCGTCTTGGGCGATGTATTCCAAGGATCGTTCTAGGGACATGACGAGTGGGGGGGCGAGTTGGATGCCCTTGCCGTCGCCTTGGCTGCGCATATTGGTGAGTTTTTTCGCCTTGCAAGGATTCACGGGCATATCGTCCGGGCGCGCGTTTTCCCCGATGATCATGCCTTCGTAGATTTCTTCTCCGGGAGCGATGAAGAGGCGTCCGCGTGCCTGGATCGTGTCTAGGGCGTAAGCGGTGCTTGTCCCGTTTTCCATCGCGACGAGGACACCGTTGTTGCGGCTTGCGATTTCGCCTTTGTGCGGGCCGTATTCTTTGAACAAGTGGCTGGAGATGCCGTGGCCTTTGGTCAAGTTGACCAGGTCGGTATCGAAGCCGATGATGCCGCGGGTCGGGATAACTGCTTGAACGAGAACGCTGTGGGGGTGGTGTTCCATGTTGACGATTTCGGCTTTTCGCCCGGCGAGGTTTTGCAGGATGTCGCCCAAGTTGTCTGGCGGGACATCGACATAAAGGTTTTCGAAGGGTTCGAGCAATTCGCCGCTGTCATCTTTTTGGTAGATGACTTCTGGGCGGGAGACGAGGATTTCGAAGCCCTCGCGGCGCATCTGTTCGACGAGGATGGCGATTTGCATTTCGCCGCGGGCCTTGATTTCAAAGTGGCCGGCGACATCGGTGTCGGAGAACTGGAGGGAGACATTGCCGCGGGTTTCGCGGACGAGGCGGTCTTTGATTTGGCGGGCGGTGAGGAGTTTGCCTTCGCGTCCGGCGAGAGGGGAATCGTTCACGCAAATTTTCATCGCGATGGTCGGGGGGTCGATGTCGATGACCGGGAGGGGGGCGATGTCTTCGGACTCGTTGAGGGTTTCCCCGATATAGACTTCCTCGAAGCCCGTGATGCCGACGATGTCCCCTTCGCTGGCACTTTCGATTTGGATGCGGTCGAGGCCCTCGTGGCCGAAAATCGCGGAGACCGTGCTTTTCTCTTTGATGCCGTTTTTGTGGACGCAGTAGATCGCTTGGCCGACGCGGACCGTGCCGCTGGTGATCCTGCCCAAAGCGATGCGCCCCAGGTAATCGCTGTAGTCCAAATTTGACACAAGCATTTGGAAATACGGTTGTTCCGATTTTGATGGCGGGGGGCAATGCCAGGCGATCGCCTCGTAGAGAGGGATCATGGTTTGGCTCGGGTCCACCATTTCGCGTTTGGCGTAGCCGTCGCGGGCGCTGGCGTAAATGTGGGGGAAGTCCAGTTGTTCGTCCGTCGCTTCCAGTTCCAAGAAAAGCTCGAAGATCATGTCTAGGACTTTGTGGGGGCGGGCGTTTTCGCGGTCGATTTTGTTGATGACGACAATCGGTTTGAGTTTGTTTTGCATCGCCTTGCGCAAGACGAATTTGGTTTGCGCCTGCGGGCCGTCGTGGGCATCCACGACGAGCAGGACACCGTCCACCATTTTCATGATGCGTTCGACCTCGCCGCCGAAGTCCGCGTGGCCGGGGGTATCCACGATATTGATTTTGTATTTGTCCCAGTGGAACGAAGCGTTTTTAGCGCGGATGGTGATGCCTTTTTCCTTTTCCAAATCCATCGAATCCATCACGCGTTCATCCACTTTTTGGTTGGCGCGGAAGGTGCCCGCTTGCTTCAGAAGTTGGTCAACGAGAGTGGTTTTCCCGTGATCAACATGGGCGATGATTGCGATGTTTCTAATGTTTTCCATGATGTTTTCTGTTTGTGAGGGCGCACTATGGACGCGAGGTGAGAAACTGTCAACCCCCGCGCCGGGGAGGTTTTCGTTTCGTTGTTTCTGGGTTTTCGTCATAGAATCTGCGCGGTGCAGGTGGATTTCAAAATTTTGGAAGAGGAGGAAGGGTTTCTTGCGGTGGACAAGCCGGCGGGGTTGCTCGTGCATCCGACGAAGCCGGGGGGACCTCCTACTTTGCTTGATGGGCTCGGGCAGCTTTTGGTTTACGAGATCGCGAACGGCGGGCAGGTTGGGATTGTAAATCGTTTAGACAGAGAGACTAGCGGAGTTGTGTTGGTGGCGAAAACCGCGGTGGCGGCGCGGGAGTTGGGCCGGGCCATGAAAAGCCGTTCGGTGCGCAAGCTGTATGTGGCGCTGTGTTTCGGGTGGCCGAGGGAAGAGCGGTTTGAGGTGGACGAGCCGATGCGGAGGGTGGGAGAAGTGGTGGAGTCGAAGGTTTGGCTCAAGAGGGGGACGGGGTTTGGCGGGCAGGAGGCGAAGACGCGGTTTGCGGTTTTGCAAAAATTTCGTAACGGGGCCGGGGAGGAATTTAGCTTGGTGGCGGCGGAGCCGGAAACGGGGCGGACGCACCAGATCCGGGTTCACCTGGCGCACGCCGGGGTTCCCGTCGTTGGCGACAAACTTTACGCTCGGGGGGAGGAGTGGTATTTGCGTTTTGTGGACGGTGGGTGGACGGCGGAGATGGAAGGGGTTTTGCGGATGCGGCGGCACGCGTTGCATTCGTTGGCGATGGGGTTTGTTTTTTGCGGGAAAGAACACTTGGTGATTTCGTCGCTCCCGGCTGACATGGCATCATTTTTGTGTGGAAACGGGGGCGAGATTCCGTTTATTCTCCCGCCTCCATGGAATCAATCGGTATCGGCATAGCAGGCTTCGGCACAGTCGGAAGCGGAGTCTATAAGAATCTTGAAAAGAACGGGTCTCTCTTGCGCGAGAGGACGGGAGCTTCATTTTCCGTCCGCAAGGTGGCGGTGAAGAATCCCGGCAAGAAGCGGGAGGTCGAGTTGCCTGCGGGAGTGGTGACTCCGGATTGGAGGGACTTGGTGGCGGATCCCGAGATCCGGGTGGTTGTGGAGTTGATGGGAGGGGTCGAGGAGCCATTGCAGTTATTCCGCGAAGCAATTTTGGCGGGCAAGATCGTGGTCACTGGGAACAAGGCGTTGCTTGCCGAGCACGGGCACGAGATTTTTCAGTTGGCCAACAGCAAGAATGTGCCGCTTTTTTACGAGGCGGCGGTGGCGGGAGGCATCCCGATTATCCAGGCCGTCCGGCACGCGTTC
Source organism: Chthoniobacter flavus (assembly GCA_020720945.1). GTDB lineage: Bacteria > Verrucomicrobiota > Verrucomicrobiia > Chthoniobacterales > DYNR01 > DYNR01. The sequence goes on from DYNR01000079.1 coordinate 4,810, forward strand.
GTCGGAAACCGGATAGAAAGTATGCAGGGGATCCTGAACGGGACGAGCAATTATATTTTGACGCGGATGCAGGATACGGGGATGGATTTTGCGCCCGCGTTGGCGGAGGCGCAAGAGTTGGGCTATGCCGAGGCAGACCCCGCGTTGGACATCAACGGCTGGGATGCCGCGCACAAGGCGATTATCTTAGCATCGCTTGCCTACGGGAAATGGATTCCTTCCAGTCAAGTATATGTTCAAGGGATTGAAGGAGTTACGGCGTATGACATCCGTTTTGCCGATATGCTCGGCTACAAGATCAAGCTCATAGCATCCATCCGTGCGCACGAGGACGGGAGGATCGCGGTGCGGGTTTGCCCTACGCTCATTCCGCACGAGCATGTGCTGGCATCGGTCAGCGGAGTTTTTAATGCGATTTGGTTGCGCGGGGATGTGGTGGGCGAATCGTTGTTTTACGGACGGGGGGCGGGGCAGGATCCGACGAGCAGTTCGGTGATCGCGGATTTGGCGCAAGCGGCGGCGGTGTTGGGGCGCGGGGGTAACGATAGAGGGTTTGCTGCGCACGATCTTTACGGGGACTGTTTGCCGATGGCGGAATCGCTTTCCCCATATTACTTGCGGTTGGCAGTCGAAGACCGTCCGGGGGTTTTGGCGCAAATCGCAGGGATTCTTGCGAACCATGACATCGGGATCGCCTCGGTCATGCAGTCGCAAGGTTTGATTGACGGGAAGTTGCCGCTTATCCTGATGTTGCACCAAGCGCGGCACGGCAAGATGCAGGAGGCGCTTGCCGAAATTTCCTCGCTCCGTTGCGTTTTGGCGGAGCCCCGCCTTTTCCATGTCGAACCAACCAAGAAAGTATGATACCTAAAACTTTGCATGACCGCGGTGTAATCAGCCGTTACCGTTCTTTTCTTCCCGTTTCCGAAGCCACGCCCGTGGTATCCTTGAACGAGGGTTCCACGCCGTTGATCCATTCGCCGTGGTTGAGTGGTGTGGCGGGGGATGGTGCAGAAGTGTATCTCAAATACGAAGGGCTGAACCCGACCGGTTCGTTCAAGGACCGCGGGATGACGATGGCGATTTCCAAGGCGGCAGAGCGCGGGGCCAAGGCCGTGATTTGTGCATCCACGGGGAATACTTCGGCGGCGGCGGCGGCTTATGCGGCGCGGGCGGGGATGCGTTGTGCGGTGATTTTGCCGGCAGGGAAAATTGCGGCAGGCAAGCTGTTGCAGGCGTTTATTTATGGGGCGGATGTGGTTGCGATCCGCGGGAATTTCGATGATGCGCTGGATTTGGTGCGAGAGTTTTCTGCGAGGGAAGAATTTGAGATTGTTAATTCGATCAACCCGTTCCGGATTCAAGGGCAAAAAACCGCATCGTTCGAGATCATCGAAGAGTTGGGGGAAGCTCCCGACCTTCACATTTTGCCCGTCGGAAATGCGGGGAACATCACGGCTTACTGGCTGGGATACCGCGAGTTTTTTGAAGCGGGGAAGTCTTCCCGTCTCCCGAAAATGGTGGGGATCCAAGCGGCGGGTTCTGCGCCTGTTTATCTGGATCGGGTGGTTGAAGAACCCGAGACGATCGCGTCGGCGATCCGGATCGGGAACCCCGCGAGCTGGGATGGGGCGAGGGCGGCACTGAGAGATTCCGGCGGGGCGGTCGATGTGGTTACGGACGAAGAAATCGTTCAGGCTCAAATCCTTCTGGCATCGCGCGATGGCATTTTTGTCGAGCCTGCCAGCGCGGCATCCGTCGCCGGTTTTTTGAAGTGCCACGGCAAAGCCCGTTGTGCCAAGTGCCCTTTTCCCGCCGGGAAGGCGAATGCAAAAATTGTGCTGACCGTCACGGGACACGGGTTAAAAGATCCGGGGACTCCCGCGGCAAAAGAGATGCGGATCACCGAGGCTGATGCGACTTTGGAAGCCGTGCTGTCCGTTTTGAAACTTGCCTAGAACCATGGCACTGATCGTTCAAAAATACGGGGGCACATCGGTTGGGACGCCCGAAAAAATCAGGAATGTCGCCCGCCGTCTTTTAGAAACCAAGGGGCAAGGGCACTCGGTTGTTGCCGTGGTGTCCGCGATGTCGGGGGTGACGGATTCCCTTTTGAAGCTCGCCCGCGAGGTGTCCGGTAGCCCGACCGAGAGAGAATTGGATGTGTTACTTTCCACCGGGGAGCAGACGACCATCGCCCTTACGGCCATGGCGGTTGATGACCTTGGGGGCAAAGCGATTTCTTTAACTGGAGCGCAGGCCGGCATCGTAACAGACGGGATCCACACGAAAGCAAAAATTTCCAACATTACACCCCACCGCATCCACAAGATGCTCGACGACGGAAACATCGTCATCGTTGCCGGGTTCCAGGGGCACACGGATTCCGGGGCGATCACGACGCTGGGACGCGGAGGGTCCGACCTTACGGCAATCGCGATCGCTGCGGCGCTCAAAGCCGACATTTGCCAGATTTACACCGATGTGGACGGGGTCTATACCTGCGACCCCCGCATTGTTCCAACGGCAAAAAAAATCGAGGTCATCAGCTACGACGAAATGCTGGAGATGGCCAGTAGCGGTTCGAAGGTCATGCAGTCCCGTTCCGTCGAATTCGCAAAAAAATTTCAGGTGCCTTTTGAGGTGCGAAGCAGTTTTAACAACAACCCAGGAACCACCGTGATAGAAGAAACTCCAGGAATGGAAAATGTCGTAGTCCGGGGCGTGAGCCTCGAGCGCAAGCAAGCCAAAGTGACCATCCAGCATGTGCCCGATCGCCCGGGGGTTGCCTCGCGCATCTTCCGCACACTGGCGGATGCCCATGTCATCATCGACATGATCGTGCAGAATGTGAGCATCGAAGGCTCGACCGACATTTCTTTCACGATGAATTGTGAAGAGTTGGCGAAGATGGGGCATTTGCTGGACAATGTTGTCGCGGAGATCGGGGCGGGGAAAATCATTAAAAAGGAAGGGGTTGCCAAGCTCAGCGTCGTCGGGATCGGGATGCGTTCGCATTCGGGGGTCGCCGCCAAACTGTTTGAAGCACTCAGCCAAGGCAGCATCAACATCCAGATGATCACTACTTCGGAAATCAAAACAGCGGTGATTATCGACGAGTCCGAGATAGAGTCCGCCGCCCGTTTGGCGCATACTGCATTCGGTTTAGATGCCTGATTCCGGCGAGGGATTTTTCCTGAGAACCGTTTTTTCCCATGAACCTATACCGAGGGATTCTCCGCCCGATTTTTTTTCGTTTTTCCGCAGAGGTGGCGCACGAAATGGCGTTGTCTTTTTTGAAAGCGTTTTCCGGTGCTCCCGGGCTTTTGCGGATGATGTGGGGGGCGTCGCCTTCGTATCCTGTTGATTTCACGGGGTTACGGTTCCCGAATCCGATCGGGTTGGCGGCGGGGATGGACAAAGATGCCGTCGCTTTGCCGGCGTGGGAAGCGTTGGGTTTCGGGTTTGTTGAAGTCGGGACGATCACGGCGTTGGCGCAGCCTGGAAACCCGAAGCCCCGGCTGTTTCGGTATCCCGAAAAGCGGGCGTTGGTCAACCGGATGGGGTTTAACAACGAGGGGTGCGAAGCGGTGGCGCGGCGTTTAGAAAAGTTGCGGGCATCGTCCAGAAATCCCCGGATTCCCGTGGGGATCAATATAGGAAAATCCAAGGTTACGCCGCTGGAAGAAGCGGCGGGGGATTATTTGAAGAGTTATCGCAGGCTGTATGAGCTGGGGGATTATTTTGTGGTGAATGTGAGTTCACCGAACACGCCAGGGTTGCGTTCTTTGCAAGCAGCCGACGGGTTGGAAAAAATTTTGGGAGAGTTGCGGGGTTGGGAGGGGGAAAAGCGGAAACCGTTGTGGGTCAAGCTCGCGCCCGATTTGGCTCGGGAGGATGCGGTGGCTGCGGCGCGGGTGGCAGAGGCGATGGGTGTCGACGCGCTGGTGGCGACAAACACGACGCTCGATCACGGGGCACTTTTGCCGGGCGAAGACCAGGTGGGCGGGTTGAGCGGTGCGCCGTTGCGGGAGAGAGCGCGAGAAATGCTCGTGCTGTTGCGTTCCGAAACGGGGTTGCCGATTGTCGCCAGCGGAGGAATGATGAACCGCGACGATGCGTTAGACCGTTTGCGGATCGGGGCGGGGTTAGTCCAAGTTTATACGGGGTTTATTTACGAAGGGCCGGCTTTGCTCCGTCAGATGTG
>DYNR01000080.1 GCA_020720945.1 Chthoniobacter flavus
AATCTTTCTTGCTGGCTTTCTTGCCGTTCTTTTTGCCGTTCTTTTTTAGTTTTTTCTCTTTCTTGGCGACGAGTTTTTCTACTTTTTCGCGGGAGTCTTCGCTTTCCTCGGCTTCCGCTTCCTCAAATTTTTCTCGGATGCTTTCGATGTCCACAGTCGGTTCCGGCTCTTCCAGCCGCATCGCCTCCAGCACATCCACCAAAATCCTCGTGATCGCCAAGTCGCGGAACCACTTGAGGTCGGAAGGGATCACAAACCACGGGGCTGCTTCGGTGCTCGTTTTTGCGATCGCGTCCTCGAAAGCCTCGGTGTATTCCGCCCAAAGCTCCCTTTCGGAATAATCCGCTTCGCTGATTTTCCACTCCCGCTCTGGATCGTCCAACCGTAGCTTGAACCGCGCCAACTGCTCTTCTTGCGAAATGTGCAGAAAAAACTTCACCACCGCCGTGCCGTTTTGTTCGGCCAGCAATTCTTCAAATGCGCGGATGTGCCCGTAGCGGGATTTCCATGTCGCTTTTGGAACCAAATTGTGGACTCTCGCCACCAGCACATCTTCGTAATGGGAGCGGTTGAATATCGCGATTTCGCCTTTCGCCGGAGCGTGTGGGTGGACTCTCCAGAGAAAATCGTGCGCCGCCTCTTCTTGGCTCGGTTGTTTGAACTGCGCAACTTTTGTTCCTTCAGGGTTCAACCCCGTCAGGACATGGCGCACCACGCCGTCTTTGCCGGCGGCATCGAGGCCTTGCAACACGACCAGCAAAGATTTTTTCTTGCCCGCGTAGAGTTTTTCTTGAAGCTCCCGCAGCCGTGCCGACAGGCGTTCCTGCTCCTGCTCCGCTTTCTCATGTCCGGCGTAACCGCTTGTAAATCTGGGATCTTTCTTTTTTAACCGGATTTTCTCTCCGGCGTGAACGATGCTTTTTTCAAATATATCACACATAAAACAACCTTTCTTTTTTAGTTTTTTAGTTCTTAGCGGCGGCTATGTAAGTGCCCGTATTGGTGCAACGAAGTCCCCATCCTAGAAAACAGGGACGAACCGCCATGCAAATTCCACCCGTTCAAAACGCGGTAAAGCGCGAGTTTGACGAAATCGAGGACGAACATCCACGCGATGTTATACACCCACACCCACCCGATGATGTCCCACGGCAAAGCGGGAACCAGCGAGCCGATGCCGAACCCGCAAGCGAGCACCGCGATCAACTGCGTCCCAACAATCGCCCCAAACAGCCGCATATCGGGAAACGGCGGCATCCAAAACGCCCCGTTGGTCCGGGTGATGAACAGGAGCAAATGCCCTCCCGCCACAAGCTGCAAAAACATCATCGTCTGGATGTGCGCGGAGTCGAGATGATAGAGTTCTTTTCCGAGAAACAGCAGCGCAAAGCTTTGCACGACAGCGAATAACCCGAGGACGGAAGAAATCAAAAACACCCTCGGCATATCCCACTTCACCGGCTTCGCTGCCGCCTTCGCGTTGTCGAATGCGATGGCCATGATCGGCAGGTCGTCCAGCAACGCCAGCGCGATGATCATGACTGCGCTCAAAGGGAAAAAGTCGAAGAACACCACGGAGGTCACGACGAACAGCATGATCGCGAGCGTCATGGCGACGCGGTAAAGCATGTAGCTCATCATCCGCTCGAAAATTTTTCGTGCTTCGATGATTCCGTCGATGATGACCGATAACCCCGGGGCGGTCAGGATCAATGCCGCCGCCGCCCTGGCCGCATCGGTCGCCCCCGACACCGCGATTCCGACATTCGCCTGCTTCAGCGCAGGCGCGTCATTCACCCCGTCGCCCGTCATTCCGACAATGTGTCCAGCCTCTTGCAACGCCTTGACCACGCCGTATTTGTGCTCGGGAAATACCCTTGCAAACCCGTCGGCGGCGACGATTTTTTGCTCCGCACCTTTCGGCAAAACCCCGTTTTGCGAGTCCGCGGCAAACAGGTCGGTCGCGAGTTGGATATTCGTCCCCATGCCCAGTTCCCCGGAAATCGTTTTTGCGATTGCCACATCGTCGCCCGTCACCATCTTTACAACGACCCCGAGTTTGCGGGCTTCTTCGATGGTTTGTTTGGAGTCTGTCCGCGGCGGATCCATCAGCGGCAAAACCCCGAGGAATTTCCAGTTGCCCGAAGTATCGGTGTGTGCGGAAGCCAGTGCCCGCATCCCTTTTTTCGCGAGGGTGGTCACTTGGGCATCAATGGTTTTTCGCTCTTCTCCCGCGACCCCGCACAAATCGAGGATGACCGCAGGCATTCCTTTGCTCACCCGAAAAACCGTTTTTGTCGCGACTTCTTCCACCGTCGCTTCGGTGCGCTTGCTCACGGGATCAAAGGGGACAAAAGCCGTCTGGCGGTATTTTTTCAAAACCTCCGCGTCCGCCAATCCCGCCATTACCGCCATGTCGATGGGGTCTTTGTCTTCGGCCTTCGATGCGAGAGACCCCGCCAAAATCACATCCTGCGCGGCTCCTCCATCCCACGGCAAAATTTCTCCGAGGGTCAGTTTGTTTTGCGTCAGCGTTCCGGTTTTGTCGGAGCACAGGATGTCGATGCCCGCCAGTTCTTCGATGGAATCGAGGCGGGAGACGATCGCTTTTTTGACTGCGAGCATTTTTGCACCCATCGCCATCGTGACCGAAAGCACCGCAGGCGTGGTGAACGGAACCGCCGCAACCAGCAGGACGAGAACATATTCCGCGAGTTTGAGTACCTTGTTTTTGTCGAAATTCCCGTGCATGACCGCGAGTTGGTCAACCACCAAAATCGCCGCGAGCGCGATGGTCAAAACGATCAGGAAATTCCCGATTCCGACGACCGCTTCTTGGAAATGCGATTTTGCGCCGGCGGATGCCACGAGTTTGGCGGTTCTCCCGAAAAAGGTGTTTTCCCCGGTCGAGCTTACCGCAAGCACCATTTCCCCTTTTTTCACGATCGCCCCGCTATAAACCGTGTCCCCGGCTTTTTTTGAAACGGCCAAAGATTCTCCGGTCAAGGCGGACTCATCGACCTCGAGGAAATCCCCTTCGACTAAAACGCCGTCTGCCGGAACTACATCGCCGAGGCGCACGCGGACGATGTCGCCGGGCACCAAGTCGGCGGCGAGCACATCGCCCCATTTTCCGTCCCGCAAGGCTTTCGCGTTGAGCGCCAACGAGTTCTTGAGAGCAGCCAATGCGTTCGATGCCGCACTTTCCTCCCAGAAGCCCAAGACCGCATTGAAAACGAGCATGAAAGCGATGATCCCGAAATCCACCCAATCTTGGATGATTAGAGCCATGACGGCAGGAGCTTCGACCATCCACGGCAGGGGCCCCCAGAAATAGCTGAGGAACTTTTTCAATTTGCTTTCTTTTTCTTCTTGGATGGCGTTGGGGCCGTATTGTTGCAAGCGGGACACCGCTTCAGCAGATGCGAGCCCCCGTTCCAAATCGGTCTTGAGTTCTTTTAGCACCTCTCCAGGTGTTTTGGTTTTATCTGTTTCGCTCATGGTTGTATTCTTCGGTGTTTCTTTTGAAAACTTTGCAGTTTCTCGGCAACTGCTTGGCGTTTTGGGTATTAGCTGGGTGGGTAAAAAAATCGAAAATCGTCGGTGGTAGTGGAAAAGAAAAATTTCTTTCGTGTTTCTCCGCCGATTCTCTCCATGGAGGGTATCAAGTCAAGCATTGTCGGCGGTTGTGCGAAACTGTAACATTCGCGGCGGGAGAAGCGCGGTTACCGAGAGCCGCTCGCGGGGAGTTCCGAGGAGAGGATTTTCAGAAAATCTTCTTCTTCGGCAACGGCCGAAAAGGCCGCGTTGGTGTGGAGGCTTTCTTTTCCTGCGATTCCGCCTGTCCGGATGATTTCTCGGGCTTCTTCGTAAAACGCTTGCCGGTTGTCGAGTTTGAGTTCCAACCCGGCGATCAAGAGGCGCAGCGCGAGGTCGTCGTTTTGGAGAGCGAGGAGTTTTCGGGCGGTTGCGAGTGCTTCTTTGTCTTGCTTGCGGCTTCCTTGGATTTGTAGGGCGAAGAGCAGGAACTGCCGGTTTTCTGGCAATGAGGCAATGGCGGCGGCGAGCGCGGCATCGGCTTTTTCGTAATCCATGACGGCGAGATGCCCCTCCACGAGTTTTTGGTGGAGGGTGTCGTCGCCGGGGGTTTCGCAGATTTTTTCTTGCAGTTGGGAAGCCTCGGTTTCCCAGGTTTTCTTTTGGGAGGCGACGGCGCGGAGGGCGAGGATGCTGTCGCTTCTCGGGTCGTCCGCCAGAGCTTCGTCCCAGATGGCGAAGGCGGCATCAAACTTGTTTTGTTCCCAGAGCAAGCGACCGAGGGGGAGGAGGCTTTCGATTGCGGATGGATAAATGGCAAGAGCTTGGCGGTAAGCGAGTTCCGCTTCAGGTAGCATTTTGCGGTGCTCGTAGAGTTTGCCTCCGGTGTGGCGGAGTTTGGAGAACGAGCGACGGGCATCGAAATCCCCGGCAAAGCTGGGGTCGGCGAGTGCTTTTTCCAAAAATTTCTGCCAGAAAACGAGGTCGTTGCGGACGGTTTCGGGAGGGAGTTTTTCTAGGGGTTCCGGCAGGATTTGGTAAAGGAACCCGCTGGGGAGAGCGCGGTCGTAACTCCATTTCAAAGGGAAACTTTCTTCGACAAAAAACGCGTGGCTTTCCTTGTTTTGCTCAAAAATCCATTCTGCGACACCCGAATGGAGATCGGCTTTGAGCCCGCTGGTTTCCGCGCATTCCTTGGCGATGGAGCGGACGGTTTCGTTGTCCGGCAGGACGAGAGGTTTTTTCGGGTAAGCGTTTTCTCTGCCCAACCAGCGCTCGAAGCCGTTTTTTGGGGCAGGGCGGTTTTCGCCGTAATGGTCGCGGATGTAACGGAGGTAGAAAGGGTCGCCGAGGGCGTTTTGCGTGAGGATGTAAAGGTCGCGGCGGTCGAACTCTGGATCGCGTTTCAAGTGTGGAGGAAGGGGGCTTTCGCCAAAAATGAAAAAGGTAGGGACAAATCTCCCGGGGTCGGTGCCTCCAAAAACGACGGCATCTCGCGGGAGTTTGGCGAGCATATCGTGGCCGAACTCCCACCCTGCCCACCGTCCTCTTTGGCTGCAAGACGCGTAATTTTTCCACGCGGGCCAGAGCGGTAAAACGGCGAACAAGAGAAGGTAGCCGGCAAAGAAAGCCGCAGATTTTTCTTTGAGCCACAGCCCGACATACGCCGCGCCAGGAACGCAAAGGAGGCAGAATGCCAGCATGGTGTAAGTGTGGTAAGGCATTTGCAACCACCATCCGGCTTTATCCGTATCTGCCAAATCCAGAAAGGGTTGCAGAAATGCGGCAAGGAAAAAACAAACGAAAAGCAGGTAGAGCCAGACGCGCTGCCGCAACTCCAGCCGACGGATCAAGAGAAACGGGCAAAGGAGGAAAACGAAAGCCAGCGGGGTGAAATTGGCGAAAAGCTGCAACTGGAAAAAGACGGACCAGTTCTGCATTTTTTCAAGCTTGGAAAGAGCCAGGGGATTCCAGGGTTCCTCTTTATTTTCTTTTGGGAGCAAGCCGTCCGTCCCGACCAGTTTGCCGACAGAACGGAGGAGTTGTTCGTCGAGGCTTCCCCCGTATTGGGTGCGGTTGAGAGAATAAAAAAAACCGTCCTTGTCTCGGGTGTAGCCCCAGTTCATCGGGGGGTTTGTCTCCGATGCCAGCGGCATATACGCGTAAGGTAGCAGGCCTAACGCGATGGCGAAGGGCAAAATTCCGATTAGCTTCCAATGGACTCGGAAGCGGCGGTAGAAAACAAAAACAACCAAAACGCCGAAGTTGATCCACGCCCAGCGGATGGCCGTGCGGAGGGTCGGGTTTTCTTCGGAAAGAATCGCGAAGAGGAGATAGAAAAGGACGCTGGAGAGGGAGGCGGCCAGCAGCAAATCCCAGAACAAGTCCCGGCGGAGGAGAAGCACGGCCAAAAACGGCAAGGGAATCAGCGCGAGGGTCAGGTGGTGGTTGCTGAAAGCCAAAGCCGCACAAAAAAACGCAGCGGGCAACCAGCCTTCTTTTTCCGGGGAACGGATGAAAAAATAAAGGCAGAGCAAGTAGAGGCCGACCAGGAGAGCGTGCAGAGTATAGACTTCGGCGATAACGGCTTGCGACCACATCGGTTCGCTCCACGCGAAGAGCAGAGCCCACGCTACCGACAAAACCGTGCGGGGCAAGCTTCCGATTTCTGGGAAGAACCAGCGGAGCATATTGGAAGAGAGCCACGCGAAGAGGCCGGAAGCGGCGGCTCCTGCGATTCCGCTGAATAGGGCGATTTCCCAGGCGGGGTTTCCGAGGGGCAAGAGTTGGAACAGCCATGCCAGCATCGTCCAAAGGGGATAACCCGTCGGATGGGGAACGCCTAAGTGCATGGCGGCGACCAAAAACTCGCCGGAGTCTAGCAGCGTCACGCTGGGCGCAGCCGTCCACGCGTAGAGGAGGAAGCTCAGGAGCGACGCGAGAAGGGCGGGCGGCCAATCGGAATTTTTTTTCGCGGGGCGCAATGTTTCTACCTCTTGGAATGGGTGCAGTTCGGCGGCGGGTTTCATAGGTCGGCAGAAGAAGGCGAAACGGCCCCGCTTTTTTTTGGAAGAAGGAAAAAAAGCGCGAGTGCGAGCCAGGAAAAAACGGATGCCCACGCGCAGAGCGGATACCAAGAAGGCGGGGAAAAACGGAATGTAACCGTTTCTCCCGGAGAGACTTCAAAAGCGGGGAGTGCCCCGAAAGCGCGAAAAACCCGGCGCGTAGAACCCGCTTGTTCCACGATCCAATCCGGGTGCCAAGCTTGCGTCAAAACCATCCAACCACCGGCGGATTCCGGCGCGGTGACCTCGATTTTTTCGTAGCTTTCCTTCCTGTATTTTTGCAGGGGAACCCACGGGCTTCCCCCGCTCCGTTTTGCCTCGGAAGCCAACTTGAGTTTTCCGTTTTCGACCGATCCAAAAACCGTTGGATCCGAAAGATTTAGTGCGGGGTGTTCCAGAGGAATCGCGGAAAAATGGACGGCTTGGAGCATCGCCTGGTAATCGGAGAAAGAAGGGGAGGCGGCTTGCACGGTGTTTTTTCCGACGAAACCTGGGGAGAGAGGGGAGGGGATGGCGGTGATTTGGAAGGTCGCATTCTGATATTCTGGGGGAGCGTCTCCGGTTTTTTTTTCGGGTTGGTCTGCCGAGTCGCGCAGGAACAGTCCGACTCCCGCCAGGCGAAGGGCATCGATGTTTTTTTCTACGCTCCCGGCAAGGAGGAGAGCCGCAAAGCCTCGTTGCTGGAGGTAAAGTTGGAAGGCTTCTTGGGCGAGGGGTCTGCCGCTTAAAAACGGGGTCAGCAAGTAAAAATAGCGTCCAGAAATAGGCATGACGCTTCCGGGGAGAGGCGAGGTTGCCAAGAAATTTTCTGCGGCTTCAAAATCGCTCCACTCGTTGGCAGAAACTTCGTTTTTCCATTGCGTCCGAAAAAAATCTGCCGTGTCCCAGAGGAGCAAAAAAACACCGAGCGCAACGAGGGAAAAGCGAAGGATTTGCGATGAGATGCGCTCGAAAAGAAGGGAGAAAAAAACGCCCGAGGCGAGCGCGATGAAAAAGGGGCCGGGGATTTGGTAGAAGTCGAAAGGGGCGCGGATGTTTTGGAACAGGAAGAGTCGTTCTAAGAGCCTGAAGCCGGGGACAAACAAAAAAGCTACCGCAAGGATGGCGGCGACGGCGTGCCGCCTCTTCTGCGTTGGCGGCACGAGCCAAAAGATGAGCCAGACAAGCGCGGCTGTGCTCCCCCAAAGAAGGAGGGGTGACCAGTGCGGGGCATCGACAGAATAGCGCAACGCACGGAAGAGTGCGCCCGCCACCGAGTAAGGACCGAAGGAGAGCCAAAAACAAAAGAGGGCAAACGAAAGGGAGGCCCGCGCAAAAAATTCGGATTCTCCTAAGCCGCGGCGGGAGGTGTGCGCCAGATTTTGTGAAACCTTCCAAATGGAAAAAACTAGCAGGAGCAGGACGGCGGCAGAGCCAAGGAAGGTGCCTCCTTTTGCCGTCGTCGGGGCGAAAGCTTCAGCAAAACCTTCAGAAAAAAATCCCATGCGATCGAACAGGTGGAAAGCGGATTTGCTGCAAAACGCCCGCTGCCACTCCAAGAAGGGGGAAAACTCGAAAAATGCGAGCCAAGTTGTTTCGCGGAGGGAGGGCAGTAGAGGGACTACGCCAAGAAAAAACAGGGGAAGGAAAAAGCTCATGCGGATTTCGCTTTTCCAGTGGGAACGCAAGGTGTTGGCGCGGTGCGCTTCTGCAAACCAGAAAGCAAAAAGCACTGGAGCGCAAACGATTGCTAGTTTCGAGTAAGTCAATGCAAGCAATGAAACGGATGCTGCCGCAAGGACGGCGTGGCGGGGAGAAGGAGCCTGCGCCATGCGGAGCAACCCGTAAAAAGAAAGCGGGAGCACGGCCATCGAGCAGGCTACGACCAGGTGTTCGACGGCGGCGATTCGGACGAGGAGCCCTGGCGAAAAGGCGTAAAAAAAAGCAGAGGCGGCAGCGGTTTTTCGGGAGCCCGTCCAGTGGAATGCGCAGAGGTAACAGGATGCGGCGGCCGCCGGGATGCAGGAAGCGAGCGCGAGTTTGCTTCCCGCCGTTACCCCAAATACCGAAGTCCAAATCAGCAGCCAGAGATTTGTTGTCATGAACCCCCAAGAGGGAGCCAAGGAGGTTCCGCCTAGGAAGTTCGGCGTCCACCAAGGCCAGCCGCCTACCGAAAAAAATCCGTCCCAGAAGTCCTTGGCTTTTGCGTAGTTGGCCAGGAGTTCTTGGTCTGTGTGCGGAGGAGAAAAAAACACCATCGCAGCCGCAGCGGAGAAGCTTGCGAGCAACAGGAAAAATACCGTGTTTCGGTGGTGGGGCATTTTTTGATATTGCACGACACGGGGG
>DYNR01000081.1 GCA_020720945.1 Chthoniobacter flavus
CCAAATTCGACACCCTCACCGCCGAAGCGCAACGCGCCATCGCCCTCCTGCAAGAACGCCGCACCGCGCTCATCTCCGCCGCCGTCACGGGGCAGATTGATGTGAGAGGAGGCAAACTATGAAATTCGACATTTACTGCGACGAGTCTAGGCCCGAAGCGTTGACGACCCAATCCCCGGACGGTGCTCGGTATCTCGTGATCGGGAGTGTGTGGCTTCCCACGGAACATCGCACCCAACGAAAATTAGAACTTCATGCACTCAAAGATGCTGGGAAAATTGGCGGGGAGTTGAAGTGGTCAAAAGTTTCCCATTCCAGACTCGCCTCATACCAAAGCCTTGTGGATTGGTTTTTCAATGCTGGCGAAGATCTGCGCTTTAGAGCCATCGTCGTGGATCGAACCAAACTCGATATGGTCAGGTTCCATAATGGGGACGGAGAATTGGGATTTTACAAATTCTACTACCAAATGCTCCACCACTGGATTCTGGACCAGAACGACTATGCTGTTTTCTGCGACCTGAAGAGGAACCGTGAGCAGGACCGCTTGCATGTCCTCCAGCGGGTATTGAATCGCTCGAATCTGACATCCGATATTTCTTCGGTTCAAGGGATCGAATCCAAACAATCCGTGCTGATCCAAGCAGTGGATTTCTTTGCCGGAGCGATTGCCGCAAAATTTAATCAGAGTGCAGCCCTCGGAACGGCAAAGGCTGAAATCATCAAGGGAATAGAGGTGAAGATTGGCGGCCTCATCCAACACACGGCAAAAACGCAGGAAAAGTTCAACATCTTTGAGATCAGACTTGGGGGAGGCTGGTGAGCGCGGAGTTCCCCCCCCTTTTGATCCTGTCGAATGAAATCGCTTACGAGGCGCATTTCAAAAACAAGTATTGCCGGGGGCCGGTTGAAACTTTTGACGGAATCCAAGTGTGGTTCAGGCCGGATAAGTTTCAGCATGATTTTTTCGAGAGTTCGCAACGGAATGGCCTGAAAGACCGATTTTCACCGAAACGAGCCGAACGGATGGACTGGATCGAGGCTACACTGAAAGACCCTCTTGCAGTTCTGAAGCAGGGTTGGATCAAAAGCGAGCAACGGTATGACCCAATGCGCCGCGTGGCGATTGTGAAGGGGAACTACATTGTCGTGATCGGCATCAATGTGCGAAACCCGAAGAAAGCCAACTTTATCACAGCCTATCTGGCCGATACCCCAAGAACCTTCAACCAAATCCAAGGAGCTCCGTCATGGCTCTGAAATCCAGACAAAAAAAACCGCCGATTCGCATAGCTGGCTCGGCGGAGGCCTCTGTAGGTTCTGCTACCACTGGTAGAGACATTCGAACTATCTCCGATCCAGCAAAAAAATCAAGCGTCTTTTTGGAATTTCTTTGCCTAACGGATGGGGATCCTCCATTTTGACACCTTCCTGAATCAGTGAGATAACGGCTGTGAATATCTGCAATCAATTGGGCTGCAAAGGCTTGGAAAAACCACGCAAAAGATCTAGGGGTATTCCTTGGTTTTTTCAAACCCTTTCGCTCCAATGCCTTACAGATCTTCTTTGCATTTATCTCACGGATTCAGGACTTTAACGATTGGCGAAAAAAACCACCCGAATCGAGCATAGCACCATGACTAAGATCACCTCCGAAACCACCTTTGAGGAACACATCGAAGAAGTCCTGCTCACGACGCACGGCTATTTCCCCGCCCGGCAGGAAGGCTACGACAAAGCCCTGTGCCTACGGCCCGAAACGGTTATTTCTTTCATCCGCGCCACGCAAACCCAGAGGTGGGCGGGCTACTGCGAGTTGATTGGCGACAAGGAGGAGGCGACCCGCAACCTGCTCAAGCGCATCAAGGAGGTGGTGGATCGGGAGGGCACGCTGCATATTCTCCGCAAAGGCTTCGACATCATCGGAGGCGGGCATTTTGACTTGTGCTACTTCGAGCCAACCAACCCGGTGGCGGAGGAGAGCCGGCGGCTTTACGAGGAAAACCTCTTGCACATCCAGCGGCAGGTGAGGTTTTCGGCAACCTACGAACACTCGCTTGATATGGTTCTTTTCCTCAACGGCTTACCCATCTTCACCATCGAGCTGAAGAACCAGATTTCGGGACAGAATGTCAGCCATGCGATGAAGCAATACAAGGAAACCCGCGACCCCAAGGAACCGCTCTTCCGCTTCAAACGGTGCCTCGCCCACTTCGCGGTGGATAATGATCTTGTCTATGTTGCCACCGAACTCTCCAAAGCCAAGACCCAGTTCCTGCCCTTCAACCAAGGCGACTGCGGCGGTGCTGGCAATCCGTCTTGCAAGACTGGTTATGCCACCAGCTACTTGTGGAAGGATGTCTGGCAGAAGCCCCGCATCCTCGACCTCATCCAGCGCTTCATCCGTGTGGTGGATGTTCTCGATGACAAGGGCAAGAAGACGAAAATGCAGCGGCAGATTTTCCCGCGCTTCCACCAGCTCACCTGCGTGCGGGAACTCGGGGCGGATGCCCAGAAGCACGGGGCGGGACGGCGTTACCTCAACCAGCACAGTGCGGGTAGCGGCAAGACCAACTGCATTGCTTGGTTGGCAAATAGCCTCGCCACCCTGCATGGCAAGGAAGGTCAGCCGGTTTTCAGCTCGGTGATCGTGGTTTCCGACCGCCGGGTGATCGACCGCCAGCTCCAACGGACGCTCTCGCAAGTGATCGAGACCCCCGGCATGTTGGTGAATATCGCCGGGGATGACGGCATGACTTCCAAGGATCTCAAACGGGCACTGGAGGACGGTAAACGAATCATCGTCACCACCTTGCAAAAGTTCGGCGTGATCATGGACAGCATGGGTGAACTGCCGGGCGAACGCTTTGCGGTGATCGTGGATGAGGCGCACTCGTCGCAGGCGGGCGAGAGCGCGAGGGCGGTGCAGAAGGTGCTTTCCTACGCCTCCGAAAACGAGCAGAAAGACGAAGAAGAGAAATCGCTCGAAGATCGGATTTTGGAAGAGTTGAAGACTCGCGGCCCGCAAAAGAATGTGAGCTATTTCGCCTTCACCGCCACGCCCAAAGCGGAGACCTTGCAGCAGTTCGGCACCAAGCATGCGGATGGAACCTACAAGCCGTTCAGCCTCTACACCATGCGGCAGGCCATCGAGGAGAAATTCATCCTCGATGTGCTCAAGAACTACACGACCTACGACCAATACTGGGCATTGCTCAAGAAGGTGAAGGACGATCCCGAGTTCGATGGGGCAAAAGCCAAGTCGTTGCTCAAGCAGTTCGTCAGCCGCCACGAGCGCACCATCGCAAAAAAAGCCGCCATCATCGTGGAGCATTTTCAATCCTCCGTCAGTGCCGAACTCGGGGGAAAAGCCAAGGCGATGATCGTCACTTCCTCCCGCCTGCACGCCGTGCGCTACAAACTCGCCGTGGATGCTTATTTGAAAAAACAAGGTAGCCCGTTCAAGGCACTGGTGGCATTCACCGATGTGGTGAAAGATTCCAAGGATGGCACGGAATATACCGAAGCAACCATGAACGGTTTTCCTGAGACGGCTACTGCGGACCGCTTCGAGGGCGACGAATACCGATTCCTCATCGTAGCAAGCAAGTTCCAGACGGGTTTTGACCAACCGAAACTGGTGGCGATGTATGTGGATAAGAAACTCAGCGGGGTCGCCTGCGTGCAGACGCTCTCGCGCCTGAATCGCACCACGGCGGGCAAAGAGGAAACCTTCGTTCTGGATTTTGAAAACACTGCCGAAGACATCCAGAAGGGTTTTTTGCCATTCTACGACCGCATTAGCCTCGCCAAGGAAATTGACCCCAACCAACTCTACAACATCCGCACCGACCTCGGTAAATTCGGGGTTCACTCGGAGGCCGACTTGGAAGCGTTTGCCAAAGAGTGGTTCGCCCCCAAGCCGAAGATCGAAAAGCTCCATGCGCTCGCCGATCCGGTTGCCGAGAAATGGAAGAAGGAAGGCGAGGAAGAACAGGCGGATTACAAGTCCAAAGCCCGGGATTTTGTAAAACTCTATGCGTTCCTGTCGCACCTCGTCCCGCTGCGGGATAGCGGGCTGGAAAAACTCAGCGTGTTTCTGCGTTTCCTGTTGCCCAAGTTACCCGCAAAAAAAGGGGAAACAGCGCTCGAAGAGCTAGGACGGATGGTGGACATGGAAAAACTGGCGGTTCGGAAGAAAGAGGAGAAGGATATTGGTCTGACGCGTGGAGAAGTGCGAGAGGAGCCGCCCAACTACGGCGGCGGGGCAACCGTATCCGAAGAAGAGCGCGAGCAGCTTTCCAAGATCATCGAAGACCTCAACACGCGTTTCAACACATCGTTCACCGACGACGAAGTCATGGTGATCCAGCAACTCGAAAAAAAAATCGGCGAAGACGAGGCACTCCAGCAACAGCTCAAAAACGGCTCTCGCCACGCTGTCGAGGCAACTTTCCAGCAGGTAGCCAAAGATGCATTCGAGGACTTGGTCAACGACAACTTCAAGTTCTACAAGAAAGTCAGCGAGGACGACGAAGTCTCGAAAGAGTTCTTTGCCCGCCTGTTTGAATGGTATCTGGAGGGGCGCAAAAAGACCGCGACGAAGAAATAACGGAGCCACCTTCCGGACGGTAAAAAGCGGCAGCGGAGTCGTGTCCAGTGCAATGGGAAAAAGGGAGTCTGCGCGTGGGGTGTAAGCCAATTCCAGAGCAAAGCAAAGCGTGGAATCTTTTGCTGTTGCCAGTCTGTGAGGGTTTGATTTAGTCTCGCCGACTTATGTTGAAAGCAGGAATCGTCGGGTTGCCGAATGTCGGCAAATCTACTTTGTTTAACGCCGTCACTCGCACCCGAAAGGCGCAAGCTGCGAACTTTCCTTTTTGCACGATCGAACCAAATGTCGGCATCGTGAGCGTCCCGGACGAAAGACTGGAAAAGCTCGCCAATTTTTCTAAGTCGGAAAAAATACTGCCTGCGGCGATCGAGTTTGTGGATATAGCCGGGCTAGTCAAAGGTGCCAGCGAGGGCGAGGGGCTAGGCAATCAGTTTTTGAGCCACATCCGCGAGGTGGACGCGGTGGTCCAAGTGGTCCGGTGTTTCGAGAACGACGACATCCACCATGTTTCCGGCACGGTGGATCCGGTGCGCGACATCGAAGTGATTAACACGGAGTTGATTTTGGCGGACTTGGCATCCTTGCAAAAAAGGAAGGATCGTTTGGCGAAGATGGCCCGTAGCGGGGATAAAGCGGCCAAGGGGGAAATGGCGTTGGTGGAACGGCTTCTGCCGCATTTGGATGCGGGGAATCCGGCGGCGACGCTGGCGATGGGCGCCGAGGAGCAACTAGTTTTGAAGGCGATGTTTTTGCTCAGTTCCAAGCCGTCTATTTTTGCCTGCAATGTGGGGGAAGGCGACCTCGCGGATTTGGAGAAGTCCGAGGCGGGCAAGCATGTCGCGGCGGTGCGCGAATACGCCCGCAAGCAGTTCCAGGCGGAAGTTGTGGTGATCAGCGCGCAGATCGAAAGCGAGTTGGCCGAGTTGGGTGCGGAGGACGCGAAGGAATTTCTTGCAGGTCTCGGACTGAGTGACAGCGGCGTGGGTTTGCTCATCCGCGCCGTGTATCATTTGCTGGGGCTGCGGACTTACTTGACGACGGGGCCGAAGGAGACGCGGGCATGGACGATTCACGCGGGAGACAAAGCACCGGCGGCGGCGGGGGTGATCCATTCTGATTTCGAGCGGGGTTTCATCGCGGCGGAGACGATCGCGTGCGAAGACTTGCTCGCATTGGGGTCGTTTGCAAAAGCGAAGGAAGCGGGCAAACTGCGGATCGAAGGGAAAGAATACGAAGTGAAGGACGGGGATGTGATGGAGTTTCGCTTCAATGTATGAGGCGGGGAGGCTGCCGCTTTCTTTTTGACTGGCGCCGCAGGGGCGCGGGGGTTTTTGCGTTTCTGGCGTTGTTTTTTTTGGTTTTTCCGCTGGTTGGCGGACGGGCGGAAAACGGCATCGATTGGAAATTTTTGGAGAAGTGGATTGCCGACCAGCAGAAAGTGGGATCGCTGCAGGCGAAGTTCCGCAACATCCGGAAACTGCCTGCCTTGCGCTTGCCGCAAGAAAAGGAAGGGCGGTTGTGGTATCGCTCCCCTTCGCTGTTTCGGATGGAGGTGGGCGCGCCTCCCGAATTGCTTCTGCTGGGGGACGGAAAAAAACTTTGGATCGTCCACCCGAAGCGCAAAAAAATCGAAGAAGTGAAAGCGGGGGAAAAAGGGGAAGGGAGCGGGAGGGAGTATGGGATGGCGGCGCGTTTCCCTTTTGCAAAATCGCTCGAAGAGTTTAGGGAAGAGTTTGAGGTTCAAAGCCTTCGGGTGGAAGGAGGGAAGGCGGAAATGGTTTTGTTTTTGCGGGATGCCGCGGCGAGGAAAGCGGTGAAGGAAATCCGGATTTGGCTGGATGCAGGGAGCGGGGCGATCGAGGTTTTTGAGTTGGAGTTCCGGAACGGCGGGCTGTTGCGGACGGAGTTTTACGAGGTGGCAGTCGGCGAAAAAATCGGGCTGGAAGTGTTTGATTTCGATACGGAGGGCTATCGTGTCGAAGCGCGGTGATCGGTTTTTTTTCGGGAAAACGGGGTCGGCTTGGTTGGCGGTGCTGGCGTTGGCCGTTTTTGTTGTGGTGGGGCTGGGCCGGATTTCTTGGGAAGTGGAAATTTTGAAAATGCTCCCGCAAGAGATCGAGCAGGTGCGGGGGCTTTCGGCGATGTTCCGGCATTTCGGGTTGGAGGACGAGCTGATTGTCACGCTTTCGGGGGAAAGCGATCCGGAAAAATTGGAAGAGCGGGCGCGCTCGTTGGCGGCGGCGCTGGAAGCGAGAGCAGATTTGGCAAAAGTTGTTGTGATGCAACCACCTTGGGAAAGCGACCCCGACGGGCTCGCTGAGCTGATCGCGTTTGCCGCGCTCAATTTGCCCGAAGACGAGTTCCGGGTTTTTGCGGCATCTCTCGCCCCGTCCGCCGCCGCAGAAACGGCGAAAGAATCCCTGGAAGAAATTGCGGGTTCGTTTTCTCTCAAAGATGTGTTGCTTCTTTCCTACGACCCGTTGCGGATTGTCCCCCGCGCGCTCAAGATGGGGGACATGGCGCAAAGCGTCCGTTCGGAGTTCGTTTCGGGCGACGGGAAGTTCCGCGTCCTTTTTGTCAAAGCGGCGAAAGAGTTTGCGTCTTACAGGGATGCGGGGGCGTGGATCGGCGCGGTGGACGAGGAGATCGCCCGGTGGAAGAAAGCTGCTGGCGCGGAGAATCTTGTGGTCGGGGTAACGGGCGAACCCGCATTTGTCGCGGAAATTTCTTCTGGGATGGAGAGGGACATGCGCGCTTCGGGAGTGGGTGCCATCGCGTTGGTCGCTTTCATTTTTTGGCTTTTTTACCGCAAGCTGAAACCGCTGTTTTTGATTGTGGCGATGATGGGCGTTTGCTTCATTTTCGCGTTGGCGTTTTCGGGAATTTTCAGCGGCAGTTTGACGGTTATCGGGGTCGGGTTTGGTTCGATCATGATCGGTTTGAGCGTCGATTACGCTTTGGTGGTCTATCATTTGCGGAGGGAGCACCGGGAAGTCGGCGCGCTTAGGAAGAGCGCGTTCTCTGGCATATTTTGGTCTGCGGCAACGACTTGCGGTGGTTTTTTGGCGTTGTCTTTCGCCGGGTTTCCCGCGTTGTCCCAGCTTGGGGTCCTGGTTGCGGCAGGGGCGGCGGCGAGCGCGGTTTTGGCGTTGGGGCCATTTGCGAAAATCGTTTGCCGCGAGGGTTGGATCGGAGGGGGGGGCGGGAATTGCCGTTTTCCGGTTTATGGGGAAGGGCTGGCAAAAGCGGCATCCGTCGCGTTGGTTTTGCTGCTTGCGGGAGCGGCGGCGGTTTTGTTTTTTCGTGGGTTTCCCGCGATAGAAAAAAGCACGAGGGCGTTGCGTTCCGAAGACAGCAGGGCGTTTCGTTCGATGGAAGAGCTGGAGAGGCGTTTGACGGAGAACCGCCGTTTGGTGAATGTTGTCGTGACGGGGAAAAGCGAAAAGGAGCTTCGCGAAAGGCTCGGGCGAGGAGTCGAGTGGGTGCGGGGATTGGAGAGGGACGGGATTGTAACGGGGGCGTATTTGCCCGAAGCGTTTTGTCCTGTCGCGGAATTGCAGGAGAAGAATCTGGCGTTGGCGAGCGCGGTTTTGGAGAAGCGAGAGGAGCTGTTTCGGGTGCTGGAAGATGCGGGGTTTGCCGGAGAGAGCTTCCGTTTGTCTGCCGGTATTTTTTCGGTTTGGGAGCGGTGGAAAGAGGGCGGGGTTTTCCCTGTTTTTCCTGAGGGGAGAGTTGCGGGGTGGCTGCTGCGGCGGACGGTGGATCGGGCGCAGGGAGAGCACGCGGCGATGGGGGTTTTGTTTCCGGCGGACGGGCTGGATGCCGCCCAGAAGCGGCGCCTTTACGCGGGGCCGGAGGAGGGGGTTTACGGCGTTTCGTGGGAGGGGTTGGGCGAGGCGTTGTCGGAAGAGATCGGGTTTAGCTACCTGGAAATCGGGCTGCTGTTTTGCGGGGCGATGGGCGTGCTTTTGCTGTTTGCTTACAAGGACTTATGGGATTGGTTGCTGACGGTTTTTTCCGTCGGCGCAGCTTTTTTTGCTTTGGCTGGAACCATGGCGGCGGTGGGGTGGCCGTGGAATTTTTTCAGTTTGGCATCGCTGGTTCTGATTTTTGCGACGGGTGTGGATTACCCGATTCACATGGTTTTTGCCATGCGCGAGGCGGGAGGAAATTTTGCGAAGGCGAGCAGGGCGGTGGGCCCGCCTCTGGCACTTTGCACGATGACGACTTTGGTGGGGTTCGGTTCGCTAGGTTTTGTCAGCAATATCGGTTTGGCGAGCCTGGGAAAAGTTTGCGC
>DYNR01000082.1 GCA_020720945.1 Chthoniobacter flavus
TCCCTATGGTATCGAAACGCTCCGTTGGAGCTGGAAATTGTGGGAAATGGGGTCATGGGAAATGGGGTCAGGGTGGTAATTGTGACTACAAGTGCTATTTCTTAAAATCCATCGTTTCAAGTCCCATTTCAAACATGACGGGACACTAGAACTCCATGACTTCTTCGGCGATGGAATCGGCGACTAGCAACCCTCTCTCGCTCAAGGAATAGCGTTCGCCTTTGCCAACAATCAATCCGGCGGCCAACAGGCGCTCCGCTGTTTCTGTGTTCACCCACCCCCGCTCCACCCCAATATCCATCCGCAAGCCAAACGCCACCCGCTCGTTCTTTCGGATTTTCCCTCCAACCGCTTCTTCGAAATCTGTCAACGCTTCCCCATCTTGACTTTTTTCTATGTAGGATTGCGTGTTTTCTGCGTTTCGCCACCGCCGCTCTCCCACCGTCGAAAATGCACCCGGCCCCAATCCAATGAAATCTTTGCCTTCCCAATATGCCAAATTGTGAACGCATTCCCTGCCAGCCAACGAAAAATTAGAAATTTCGTAGCCCCGATACCCCGCCGCAGCTAACGCTTCTCTCGTCATTACAAACAAATCCGCATCCAAAACCTCGTCGGGAGTCCATTCCCCACCCAGCATCCTCCGAAAAAATTCCGTGTCTTCTTCGTAGGTCAAACAATACGCGGAGATATGCTCGGGACGAAACCCGAGGCTCTTACTCAAACTTTCCTTCCAACTCTCCTTCGTCTGCCCAGGAACCGAATAAATCAAATCCACATTGATGTTATCAAACCCTGCCTCACGCAAAACGGCGATGCTTTTTTCAGCTTGTTCAACCGTGTGAACTCTCCCTAGCACCTTCAATTCCCTCGGGTTCCACGACTGAACGCCTATACTAATTCGATTCACGCCATATTCACGAAGTATTTTCGCTTTCTCTTTTGTGACCGTAGCCGGATTCATTTCAAACGACCACTCGCCCACCTCCGAACAGTCCAGCGTTTCCCGCAATCCTTGCAGCAAAAAAGCAAGTTGATTTACGGACAAAGCGGAAGGGGTGCCGCCACCAAAAAAAATAGTTTTTGGTCGAAGTTGCCAACTCCGCTCCCTCGCCTCCCGCAATAGCGCATCGACGAAAGGCTTCGCCTTTTTTGCGTTTGCCGTTTCTTTGTAAAAACTGCAATAGGGGCAAATTTTTAAGCAAAACGGGATGTGAATGTATAAATGCTCAACCATGGAGCAAAAGGAGCAAAAACCAATCCCGCTAGACAAAAAGCGACGGGCATCAATTGCCCGTTTCTTGTCCTCCTGAGTATGCGGGCGCATCCTTTCCGCTCCCCGAATCGGTGATTTCTTCCGTTGCGGTATTCCCCATCAGCCATTGACGGGCTATTTTGACCCATTTTTCAAAGGACGGGTGCTCGATGTTCGCATTGAGAATTTTCATTGCCTCTGCCGCTGCTGCAACGGGTTGTCCGATTTTTGCTTGGTCCGCCGCTTTTCTCATGTAGAGTTCCGGCAATTTTCTCGTCCGAAAAGTTTCGAGAGCGTGCGCTTTTTTTGTATTTGCAAGCTTCGCTTCCTCCATCTGGATTTGCCAATCCCATGTCTCCAAAATTTTCGGGTCTTTCTTTTCGCGATAAACTGCACGGATATTTTGTTCAAAAATTCCCTCCGCATTTCCAGGGCTCAATTCCCACCCTTGCAGACCGGACAGGAAGGGAGCCAATTTCCACGCTTTGGCAAAAAGGCTATTGGCAACAGAGTCTTTGAGGATTTGGGATGCTTGATTGGTCGGTTTCCCCCCTGATTTTTGTCCGCCTTGTTTCTTTGCGCCCGGTTGTTGGACGGCTTGCATTTGCTGGGCGAGTTCTGCCGCTTTGGTGCTTTCCGCTTCCCATGCAGCTAGCTCCTTCAGATAAGCGATGGAAGGCGCAACAAAATCTGCGGGTTGTTTGGATGCCGAGCGTTTGAGTGTCAATGCCAAATATTGCAAGTGCAACTGGACGGCACCGCGAAATTCCTTGCTGGTAAAAAGCTCGGAATTTTTGTCTTTCCATGCTTGGAGGTCTTGGGCTTGGGTAACCTTTCCCGCCAATTCCACATCGCGGTAAGCATCCGTGTAGGCTTGGATCGCCGCTTGCTGGTTCGCTCCCGCCTGTTCAACCATCGTGGTCACAGACTTGAGGCCTGTCGTTTTTTTCTGCGACCGATCCTTTGCCAATTTATCAAGCTGTTCGAGCATTTTTGCTGCGGGGGTGCCTGCTGCGGGTTGCGTTCCTTCCGTGGCAGGGG
Source organism: Chthoniobacter flavus (assembly GCA_020720945.1). GTDB lineage: Bacteria > Verrucomicrobiota > Verrucomicrobiia > Chthoniobacterales > DYNR01 > DYNR01. The sequence continues at coordinate 2,297 of DYNR01000082.1, forward strand.
TGCTAGCGGGGGTCGCTGAAGGCAGGGCTTGCGCAAAGGGGTTGTCCTCTACCGCATTCCCAGAAACGGGGGTTGCAACAACAAACAGTGCCGCCAAAAATCCGGCGGCAGTCCTGCGGGAGATAGAATTTTGGGTTTTCATTGGGTAAAAAAATAAGAAAAATTTATTCAGAGCTGAGGCAAGTCTGGATTTTTTTGCGCGCATCGGCGAGAACCGCTTCCCGCCACGAATCCGCCAACTCTTGGGGCGCATTTTTCGGGTGAAATTTTTCTGGAATTTCAGGGGCATTGTGCAAAATTCCCGCTTCAGAAACCAGCAAGTCGCCTGCGGGCAATTCGGAAAAATCAACCAATTCGGGACAAAACGCCATAAACTGGATGGTTTCTGCCAATCCGGCATGACCCCCAACGCCCATATAATTTGCATACTGCTCGGGAACCGGAAATTTTCCCATCCAACTCGTATGCAATAATTGAACCGCAAAACCGTCTCCAGAAAACCCTTTTGCCACCTCTTCAATCGTTGCTTTTTGGGTTCCTCCGCCGTGGTGGTTAACGACAAAAACCCTGCGGAACCCCGCTTTTTTGAGAAAAGAAACTCTAGCGGAAAGCAACGCACGGAGTTCTTCTTCTCCCGCGTATTCACTTTCCAAAGGCAACTGCGGGAAGTTCATCCCAAAAATCTCGCCTTCTGACGGCAATCCAGACATCGCACGAAAACCCGCATCCCGCTCTTGGTCTAACCCGACGGAAATCGTGCGAAAATACATCCCGTCAAATTCCTCCGCCAAAATGCGGGCAACTTCCTCCGCAATGATCCCGTCCACGCCGAGAGGCAAATGGTAGCTATGCCACTCAATGCAGGGGGAAAGCGGCACGAAAGCGATTCCGCTATCTTGAGCAAGCCCCAAAACTTGCCTAGGCCGCAAACGCTCCGCTAACCGAACTTTTTGGTCGCTCAAAACAAGAAAATGGAAGCTCCCCACCGTCCTCTTTTTCCAAGAACGGCGGGGAAATTTTTTTAGTTCTTCAAAAAGACAGAAAACTCAAAGACAGGCGTCAATGAGTTCCGCTGCTTTCGCCACGCTCTTGGCAGCCAATGCGTCTTCTTCTTCCATTTCGATCTCGAATTCCTCTTCAAAACCGGCGACCAGTTCGACCGTTTGGACGGACTTTGCTCCCAAATCTTCAATGAAACGGGCGTCGTCTTTGATGCTTGCTGCATCTAATCCCAAAAGCTCCGCTGTTACTTTTTTTACTCTTTCAATTGTCGTTGCCATATCGTTGTATTTGTATTGGTTAGTAGTGAATGGAAAAATGCTGGTGTCGGTTCCTGTTCAGGCCTCTTTGCTGACGAGTTTGTAAGTATCCCGCGCAATCGCCACTTCTTCATCGGTAGGAACGACCAAGATTTTAATGGGGGAACTTTCTTTACTAATCGCTCCTCCGCATCCGACCATCGCTTGATTTTTCTCGGCATCGAACTGAAGCCCGATTTGGTCTAAACCCGAAAGAATCCGCTCGCGCATCGCTGTGGAGTTTTCGCCAATGCCCCCAGTTAGAACCACCGCATGGCATCCGTTTAAGACGGCGAGGTAGCTTCCGATGTATTTTTTTACCCGATACGCAAAAATATCGAGTGCCAAATCCGCTTTTTTATTGCCTCCATCGGCCTGCTCGCAAAGCGTCCGGATGTCATTGGAAATCTCGCTGAGCCCCAAAACCCCAGATTTTCTGTTCATCATGGCATCCAAATCATCGACGGAAAAGCCTTTTCGCGCCAAGTAAAAAATGATGGCGGGATCGATGTCGCCGCTCCGAGTTCCCATGACCAGACCTTCCAGAGGCGTCAGTCCCATGCTCGTATCAACGCTGTGCCCGCCCTTGATGGCAGCCATCGAACACCCATTCCCCAAGTGGCAAGTGATCAAATCGGCTTTTTCTGGTGCGACCCCGAGCATTTCCGCTGCTTGTTTTGCAACATAGCGGTGGGAAGTGCCGTGGAAACCGTATCTGCGAACCCGGTATTTTTCGTAAATTTCGTGGGGTAAAGCATACAAAAACGCTTTTTCGGGAAGCGTTTGGTGGAATGCGGTATCAAAACACGCGACCTGGGGCAAGCCGGGGGAAAGTTCCATCGCCGCACGGATGCCCGTCAAATTGGGAGGATTGTGCAAAGGCGCCAAATCGTTGCAAGCACGAATGCCCTCAAGCACGCCTTCGTCAATCAAAACGCTGTCGGAATAACGCTCTGCCCCGTGAACCACACGATGCCCGCAAGCATCGATCTCGGAAACATCGCGGATCGCCCCTTTTTCGGGATCCGTCAACATCCGCCGAATCACCGCCAAACCCGCACTGTGGTCAGAAATGGGTTCTTCGATTACAATTTCTCCTGCCGCCGACTTTTGCTTGGATTTCGATTCGCTCTCGCCAACTTTTTCTACGGAACCGGAGGCAAGGACTTTGCCCTCCGGCATCGCAAAGAATTTATATTTGATCGAAGAACTCCCGCAATTGATTACCAATACATTCATATAAAAAATTAGTTTGCCTGCAATGCCGTGACAGCAGCGACCGCGACCACATCGGCGACCGTCGCCCCCCGCGACATATCGTTCACGGGTTTCTTAAATCCTTGCATGATCGGTCCGATGGCCTGCGCTCCTCCGAGATATTGCGTCAGCTTGTAACCGATGTTTCCCGAATCCAAATCGGGGAAGACCAAAACATTTGCCGCGCCTTTGACGGGGCTTTCCGGTGCTTTTTTTTCTGCCACCCTCGGCGAAATCGCTGCATCAAGCTGCAATTCGCCGTCCAAGCAAAGCTCGGGAGCCATTTCCCGCGCAATCCGCACGGCTTCCACAACCTTGTCCACATCGGGATGCGCGGCAGAGCCCTTGGTTGACAACGACAAAAACGCTACCACCGGTTCGGCACCAAGCAACTTCTTGGCATTCGCCGCCGCAACGACTCCGATTTCTGCCAACTCTTGTGCCGTCGGTTGGATGTTCACCCCGCAATCCGCAAAAACAAACACCCGCCCATCGGCTTCGGGCATCACCATCAGGAAAAAGCTAGACGGGGCAGAAATCCCCTCCGCCAATTCAACGGTGACACTTGCCGCTTGGATTACCGAAGAAGTCGCGCTGGCAACCCCTGCTACCATGCCATCGGCGTGCCCCATGCGAACCAGCATCCCCCCGAACGCCAGCGGTTTGCTCACCAACTTTTTCGCGATGCCTTCTTTGACCCCGCGCGATGCCGCATACTCCGCCGCCATCCCTGGCAAAAGCTCGCTCTCCTTCGGGTCAATCACGCAAACCCCTTCCAAGGTTTTTCCTTCCCGAGAAACAATCGCTTCGATTTCCTCGCGTTTCCCCAAAACAATCGGCTTAACAAACCCCAACGCAGCAATCTCGCACGCCGCCAACGGAATCCTCTCGTCTGCGCCTTCGGGAAATACCAAGGTTTTCGGCGTTCTCCCCGCCACTTCTATCAGTTTTTTAACTACGGAATTCATGGATTTTTTGTTTTTTTCTAAACGGTCAGGGATCCAACGGGCTACCGTCTTCTTTGCGAAAAGAACCGATGACCGAAGCGGGATTGCCTGCCGCCAAGGAATACGGAGGAACATCTTTGAACACCACGGAACCACCTGCGACAGTCGAATACTTTCCGATGGTCACGCCGGGCATGATGATCGCATAAGCCCCGATCCAACAACCCTCGCAAATCGTCACCGACCCTATCTCCAAATTATCTGGCGTGGCTGGTTTCGTCAAATCAATGGGCACGCCGTCGCAGTCCATAACGACCGCCCCCGGCCCAAACAGCACCCCTTTTTCTACCCGGATGCTCTTGTAAGAAACAAACGCAGCTTCGCTCAGCGTCACCGATGCGTCGATTTCGATTTTGCCGCACTCGTCTTCGCCTTTCCCCCAACGAACCAAAGTCAAATACGCTGCATCCGCGTGAAAGGGCGATTGACCCGACGCAAGCAAGCCCGCTCCAGGAGTGATGCGTCCACGAAAATCATCGATGCAAATCGCATCCCCGTTCCCTTTGGTCAAATCGCGGTATTGGATTACGGGCATCCCCGTAGAAAAGGATTTCTCATGCAACACCACGCCCATTTCGCGCATCCGCGCCAGTGCCGCCATACTCCGTTCATGCAAAACTTCCGGCGCGATGGCCGTAGGACTAAACGATGCCATACCCTTTAATCCTCCTTCAAAAACTTGCGGTAAACTTTTGTGCTCTTGGCTGGATTTCCTGCGACCGCTCCACCCTCCGGCACATCCCACATCACGACTGAGCCCGGCGCAACCACCGCGTTTTTCCCAATCGTCACGCCTTTGGTAATCACCGCACCATAACCAATCCACGCACCGTCTTCGATCACGACAGGCCCCATCTTTTTGTTTGCCGGTATATCCGGAAGAGTCCGGTCCGCGGGATGCCCGTCGCAGTCCATGATCGTTACCCGTGGCTCCAAGTGGACCCCATCGCCAATCGTCACGCCAACATAGGAAACAATCGAGGTGCTAACGAGGTCGGTTTTCCCGACCGTGATTTTGCCAACCTGTTCCGCACCTTCCCCCCATCGCATCACGGTAAGGCGCACGGGCCCACCCGGAACATGACCGTTGCTCGCACAATCAAAGTTCCCCCCGAACTTCAACCTGCCTTGAAAAAGCGAGCGATCAAACTCCCCATTCCACGGCGAAAGTAAATCGCTGAAAGTCAGTTGCGGCATTCCGGCGCAACGAAAATCTTCCGGCAATTCCGCTCCAAAAGCCCCGAGCATCCCCTGGACTTTTTTCGTGGTTTCTAAAATTTCCCCTTCGGTTAGCGAGATCGAACATTCTTTTTTCATAGTGGGTGAATCGGGTGGAATCGTAGCGGTTGAGAGCTTTTTTTCAAGCAGAAAGACGAGGTTTTCCTTTTGCTAAGCCTCCTTGATTTGCTCCCTCCGCTTCTGCAAAACTTGGCGTATCTCTTCCATTTTGCCAGCCGTCAAATCGTATTTGAACAAAAACAGCAAACTCAAAAGAATCGCAAACGCCATCGCGAAGCTATACAAAAACCGCATCCAAAAAAAAGTCTCCGGTGCCTGCTCCCCAGCCAAATCCCGAACGAACCCCGTAGCGTTCAAAATGTAACCCATCAAACCCGATGCTACCGCCCCCGAAAAACGGAACCCCAAATTCGTCACTGCCCCAAACATCGCTTCCCTCCGCTTGCTGGAATGCAATTCGTCAACATCCACGACATCCGCCTGCATCGCGGGAAGAATCAGCCAAAAAGAAGAGATTCCAACCGAGTAAAAAATCGGGATGACGAGAATCAAATAAGGGTATTCGGGGTTGTAGCACCACCACTTCAAAATTGACCCCACCAGCATCCACCCCAACGCCATTTTTAACACCTGGTGCTTGCCGAAACGGTTGCACAAAATTTGCGCGAGCGGAATTGCTAAAATCGACAACCCGACACCGAGTGTATTGCCCCAACCCCCAAGTTTTGCACCCGCAAGTGTATCTCCCCCAAACACATAATAAATCGTCACATAGTTCCCGAACTGCTCGAACAACGCCAGCCCGCTCGACAATGTCATCGACACTCCCAGCGTCATCCAAAAATAGCGGTTGTCGCCGATCGATGCTATCGTTTTGAAGAAATTCACGAGCGGATCCCACAGCTTGGGCATCGGTTTTTTTTCCAACTCCAACTCCTCCTCCTTCTTGGTCAAATCCGCAAACCGCTCTTTCGTCAAAATCGCACTCGGCAACGCCATCGCTATCACAAACGCCCCCACGATCGCTCCAATCCAACGCGCCCCCTCCAACGCATTGGAAAAACACTGCCACTGCGCGATAAAAAACAGCCACGGCCCGACCAGTGCCGTCAATTTTGCGAAGTAACTCCGCACCGCCATGATCCTCGTCCGATCTTCGTAATCCGTCGCAATCTCGATTCCCAGCGCAAAATACCCTGCCCCGTAAAGTGCGTTCCCTAAGTTCATGACCAAAGATAAACCGAGATACCAAAGGAAATACTGGTGCTCCGACCACCCTGTCGGAAACATCCACAACGCAGCAAATGCGATCCCCGCAATGATGCTCCCAATCACGATCAGCGGTCGCCGCCGCCCCCACCGGGTAACGAAATTATCGGAAAAATTTGCGATGATCGGATCGAGGAAAATCCCCGTCAACTGCACGATCATCATCGCCGTTGTCACCACCGCGACATCCACCCCGAGCGTGATGTTGAAGATGTTCAACGACAACGAGCTAGTCGCCCCAGAGGTCATGCCTGCCAGACATCCCATGCTGTAAATCAGCACCCTCCAGAGCGGAAGCCGAGACGGGTCTAGCCCGTGGGGTAAAAGAGAATTCCCGTGCTGCGAAGGCTGAGAAGTTTTGCTGTTCATTGGTGCATCGAAAGTGGGGGATAGGAGGATAACATTTTCGTCAAGTGCGCTTTCTACTCTATCCCGCCCTCTCCGTAAAGCGAGAATTGCGCCGAATCCAAAAAAACTCGCACTTTCCTGAATCAGTGAGATAACTGCTGTGAATCTCTGTAATCAATTGGGCTGCAA
>DYNR01000083.1 GCA_020720945.1 Chthoniobacter flavus
CCCACTTTATTTTGAAAACTCCCAGCATTTGCATATTTGGTCAATCGCTTTGCTACCCCGAAGGGGGCGGGCATTTTTGGGTTTATCTGAACTGGGCTCTGGGATTTGCGGCAAACGGTTGCAAAGTCTGGTGGCTGGATTCCTTGGACCCCTCCTTGCCGGAACCCGAAGCTTCACGATTGATCGGCATACTAAAAGCGCGCCTCGCCCCCTACGGCTTGGACGACTCTCTCCTGCTCACATCGACCACGGCAAAACCTCTCCCCCAGTCGCTCGCTGCCTACGCCCCGGAAAAAGCGGAGGATGCCGACCTCCTCTTAAACTTCCGCTACTCAGCGACCCACGAGACCTTGCGCCGCTTCAAATCTACCGCACTGCTGGACATCGACCCCGGGCTCTTTCAATACTGGAACTCCGCCGGGCAATTGCCCGTCCAACCCCACGACTTCTACTTCACCATCGGCGAAACCGTCGGCACACCAGGCTCTCCTATCCCCGACCTCGGAAAACACTGGCACAAAGTCCACCCCTGCGTTTGCCTGGATCAATGGGCTCCGGAACCCGCCGCTCCCGATGCCGCCTTCACCACCGTAACCCATTGGTATAGCAAAGATTATGTCATCGATCCCGACGGGACTTGCTACGACAACACAAAACGGGCGGGCTTCCTCCCCTACGCGGAAGTCCCGAAATTCTGCAATGCCCCCTTGGAGCTAGTCGGTTGCTTTACCGAGCACGACCACGAGGACACCGCTCTCTTGCGCTCGAACGGTTGGAGGATTCGCTTCTCTTCCCAAGTGTGCACAACCCCCGCTGATTACAAAAAACTCATCGTCGGTTCACTGGGCGAGTTCAGCGCCGTCAAACGCTCTTGCCTCCGCTTTCAAAACGCTTGGATCAGCGACCGCTCCGTCTGTTTCCTCGCTGCCGGCAAACCCGTCATCGTCGAACACACGGGACCGAGTGCCATCCTCCCCGATGCCTCGGGCATCTGGCGATTCCGCTCCCCGGAGGATGCCGTCAAAGCGGTCAACTCCGTTCTTGCCGACTACCAGAACCAATGCGCCGAAGCCCGCCGCCTGGCGGAAACTTACTTCGGAGCAAAAGCAAACGCCGAAAAAATTTTGAAAGTCGTCCTATGACCCACCGTTGCGCTGTCTTGGCTTACCACAAAATCGGACCGCCGTCTTACCTAGGCTGGGATACTTGGTTCTATGTCGCAGAATCCATTTTTTCGGAACACCTTCGCACCGTAAAAAAACTCGGCTGGACTTTCGTGGATGCCGCCCGTTTTTTACAGGGGCTCAACGGTAGCTCGCCCCTCCCAGAAAAGTGCTGCTTGCTCACCTTCGACGACGCTTACGCATCGACGCTCACCCACGCTCTGCCCGTGATGAAAGAAGAAGGTTGCCCTTCCATCGTTTTTGTCCCTGCCGGTCTTGTCGGCGGAACCAATGTGTTTGATAAAGACATCGAACCGGACGAATTTCTCTGTTCGTGGGAACAGTTGAAAGAACTGGAAGCGAACCGCTGCAGCATCCAATCCCACGGCATGATGCACAAAAAACAGTCAGAACTCACCCCCGAAGAACGCCACTCGGAAATGCTGTTTTCTAAAAAATGCTTGGACGACCACCTCCGCAACCCCGTCCAAATGTTTTCTTTTCCCTACGGCGACAACGCTTCCGGTGCCGGCGATATCACCCCCTCTTTACGCGCTACGGGTTACCAGGCCGCTTTCCTTTACCACGGCGGCCCGTTCGACCTCCCGGATGCCGATGCCTTTGCCATCCCCCGCATCCCCATCGGCCCCGATTCGGACATCGCTTCCCTCTTGGCACCGTGAACCCTCCTCCCCCTTGGAGCGAATGCGCCCTCGTCCTAGTCGGGCACGGTTCGACAACCAACCCGGACTCCAGTTCGCCAACTTTTGCTCACTCGGACGCCCTCAGAAAACGGGACATCTTCGCCGAAGTCGCTTGCTGCTTCTGGAAAGAGCAACCGAGCATGAGAGAAGTCTGGTTCCAGATCGAATCTCCTACGGTCTATGTCGTCCCAAACTTCATCAGCGAAGGCTACTTCACCCGAACCGTCATCCCGCGGGAGCTTGGGCTAGACGGCAAGATTTCTAACCTCCACAGCCGCACCGTGTTCTATTGCGACCCCGTCGGAAGCCACCCCGCAATGACAGAGGTTCTCTTGGCTCGCGCGCTTTCCGCCGCCTCCGCAACCTCGCCAAAAAAAACTTCCCTTCTGATCGTCGGCCACGGAACTTCGCTAGACAAAAACTCCAGCACCGCCGCGCAAAAACAAGCCGAAGCCATCCGCGAAAAAAACATCTTCGGCGAGGTTCTCGCCTGCTTCATGGAGGAACCTCCTTCGGTCGCCGATTGGTCGGAAATCACCTCTTTCCCGTCCGTCGTCGTCGTCCCTTTTTTCATCTCGGACGGTCTCCACAGCTACGAAGACATCCCCGCCCTTCTCGGCATTGATGCGCTCCCCCCCCTTTCTAAAAACGATGCAAGCCGACATAACCTCTTCTCCATCAAAGGAAAACACTTGCACTACACAAACGCCATAGGGACGGATCCCCTCATGGAACACCTATTCCTCGACCAAGTCCGCGCCCTCGAAAAAACTTTCTCCCCCCTCGAACCCGACAGGGTTCAGAATTGACCCAAAAAGCCAGCGAGTTTCGGCGCTATCGCCTCGAAAGAAACTTCCCGCCGCGCGACGGCAAGTGCCTCCCTTTCCATCTCCCGCCGTTTCTCTGGCACATCCAGCAAATCGGACAAAAGAAAACGCAGTTCGGCAAAGTCTCGCCCAAACCCGTTCGTGCGTGAAAAAACCAACCGCTCAATCGCTCCATCACCCCCGATACACAACACCCGCGCCAACAGTGCATCCCCCGCCACCTGCCCAGGAACAACACTCCTATCGAGTTGGAACACCACTTCATGCCCCGCCATCAAACGCAAATATTCCAAATAGGGCAAAGGTCCCGGAACCCACCGCAAATGAGGATGCCGTGCCATCAACTTTCTCCGCGCCCACCAAGACGCAGAAGAATCGTCGATCAAGGTGACTCTCTTCCCCCTCCCCCTCGCGACATCGCAAGCCAACTCTAAAGCAAGCCGATGATTCCGCGATGCGGTATCAAACTCCCTAGTCCCTAAAAAAATCCCCTCCCTTTTTTCCTCCTTTTCTCCCATGTCCCACGCGGATTCGGAAACTGGATACGGGGTCGGCAAAAAAATGGCTCTCCTAGCTCCCGCGGCCTCGTAAATGGCGACAAGATCGGGCGTGCTAGAAACCGCCCCATCCGCTTCTCCACAAACTTGAGACAACTCTTCCCACGCCCCACGCCTCCCCAAAACTCCTGCGACCTGATACGCCCCAGATTCCTTGAAACTCACAAAAACCCGATGGCCGCGATCCTGCAAAAAACGGATAACCCGCCGCGCCTGCCCCAAATTTTTTCGCAAAAGCAACAATACGGGAACCCCCTGCGGAATCTCCTCTTTCGCACGGTAAAATCCTCCCCGCAAACACGCCGCATAAGCGTGATAGTTCACCGGGGGATGCCCGCCACCTGGCTCTCCAGCCCCGCAAACAAAAACCTGCGCCTTATCCCTCCCGCCTTCATTTAATACAGCAACCCCTTGCAAACCAAAAAGTTCCGCATCCGCCCCCCGTCCTCCGATCATCGCTCTTCCCCCCGTTTTGCCGACTCCCAAAGTGCATCCAACTCTTCTGGCCCCATCCCGTCCAACCCGCGTCCCAAAACCCGCGCCTCTTCTTCCATCGCACGGAACCTCCGCAAAAATTTGCCCGTAGCCCCCGCCAAACTGACCTCCGCATCCACCTTCAACTTCCTGGCGAGATTCACCGCAGAAAACAAAATATCCCCCATCTCTTCCTCGACCGCTCTAGCATCACCCAAGCGCACCGCCTCTTGCAACTCCCGCAACTCTTCCCCCATTTTCTCCAACGGCCCTTCGATCCCCCCGTCATCGGCCCAATCAAACCCAACCTTCGCCGCCTTCTTTTGGGTTATCTGCGCTTTCATCAGCGCTGGCAACGCCTCGGGTATCCCGCTCATCACTTGGCTACCTCCCCCCTTTTCCCCTCGCTTAATTTCTTCCCATTGCCGCAAAACCCCCTCGCTATCAACCACTTCTTTCTCTCCAAAAACATGCGGATGACGGCGGACCATTTTTTCGCACTCCATCTCTTCCACATCGGAAAAAGAAAACGCCCCCCTCTCTTCCGCGATCCTCGAGTGCATCAAAACCAGCAAAAGCAAATCTCCCAGCTCTTCTTTCAAATTTTCGTCGTCCCCCAGCGCAATTGCTTCGACCGCCTCATAGCTTTCTTCCAAAAGTGCCGCCCTCAAACTTTCGTGCGTTTGCTCCCGATCCCACGGGCAGCCTCCCGGAGCACGCAACAACGCAACAATTTCTTGCAACCTCGACATCTCAGCTTCTCCTTTCTCGCCCGATCATTTTCTCCCTCTCCTTTTCCAAATAATCCCGCTCCTCGCCCGTCAAACTTTCCAATCCACCGACAGAAATTTTTTCCAAAATCGCATCCACGCTCAAACGCCTTTCCCCTCCCCTGCTGCCCCTCCCTTCCCGTCTCTCTGCACGGTCTCCACCCCATCCTCCCGTTTCCCTAAAACCACCTTTTTTAACGGAAAACAAACCGGAAAAATCAAATTGCAAACTCCGCACCCCGCACCACCTCAAATAAAAAAAAACCACGCACGCATCCACCCACAGCGCAGCAAAACTCCCCCAGTCCGACCCCGCGAACGAAAGCAAACTCTGAAAAACAAAAAACACTCCCGCAACCCACTTCGCCGCAATCCCAAACAATAACGGCACCTCGGGCAATATCGCGGCAAACGCCAGAAATACCGCGAGCAAAACCGCCCCCGAACCCGCCAAAACAACGGGAACCCCAAACACCCAAAGCAGCGTCAAAACTGCGGGAGGCACGACGATCAGCAAGCCGTATAAAACGAAAAACTCCCTGCGCCCCAAGAACTTCTCTATCTCGGTCCCGAAAAAATAAAGAATGGCCATATCGACCAAAAACCAAAGGGAAAGCGGGGAAACGAAAGCGTAAGTGACAACCCTCCAAATCTCGAAACCAGAAAAAATCGGGGCGGGAGAAAACAGCAATTTTGAAACGAACCCGGAAAAACCGAAAGGGATCAGCAAGGCAAAAAAAACGAACGCGAAAACATAAAAAATCACCAGGAGCGTTGTCGCGTAAACAGGCATCCCACGCCACCAGCCAACGGGTTCGTTATCCTTGGAATGTGCGGAAAAAAAACCCATCGGATTACCCCAAAGAATCGGCGACAACTCTCGCCGTTTTCTCGATGTCCTCGTCGCTGTGAGCGACCGAAAGGAACCCTGCCTCAAACTGCGAGGGCGCAAAATAAACGCCCGCCCGCAAACAGCGGTGAAAAAATTTCGCAAACGCTCCCGTGTCGCTCCGCTTCGCGTCTTCTAAATTCTCGATCGGCCCTTTCGCGAAATACAGGCAAAACATAGACCCGATCCTGTGAAACTCCAAGTCGCGCCCTGCCACGATCCCCCGCATGGCCTCTTCCATTTTCGCCCCCGTCTCTTCGAGTTTTTTCCACCCCCCGCAGCGTTCCATCGCGCGAAGTTGTGCGAGGCCTGCCGCCAAAGCAAGCGGGTTCCCCGAAAGCGTCCCCGCCTGATAAACCGGACCCAACGGCGCCAAATAATCCATGATGTCTGCCCTGCCACCGAAAGCCCCTACGGGCAAACCGCCGCCGATCACTTTGCCCATCGCGGTCAAATCCGGACAGATCTCGTATCGCTCTTGCGCCCCCCCCGGTGCCAGCCTGAACCCCGTCATCACTTCATCGAAAATCAACAGCGCCCCGCTCTCGGAACACAACCGCCGCAACTCCTCCAAAAAACCTTCCCTTGGCAAATACAGCCCGGCGTTGGCGGGAACGGGTTCCAAAATCACGGCAGCCAACCGATCTCCTTCTGCCGCAAATACTTCTCGCAACGCTTCGGGACGGTTAAAAGGAATCGTCCTCGTCAGCGCGGCGAGTGCAGAGGGCACTCCCGCGCTATCAGGCTGGCCGAGGGTCAACGCCCCGCTCCCCGCTTTGACCAACAGCGAATCCACATGTCCGTGGTAGCAGCCCGTAAACTTCAATAGCAAATCTCTTCCTGTGAACCCCCTCGCAAGGCGCACGCAACTCATGACAGCTTCCGTCCCGCTGTTGACCATCCGCACTTTTTCAACGGAAGGAACCATCCGGCAAATCGTCTCCGCCATTTCGATTTCCAGCGGGTTGGGCGTCCCAAAACTCAGCCCGTTCTCCGCAGTATCTCGCACGGCATCAACAACTTCCTTCGGTGCATGACCCAAGATCGCCGGCCCCCAAGTCCCCACATAATCGATCAGTTCTTCGTCGTCCACCGTCACCAGCTTGCTCCCTTTTGCCCGCTTCGTAAAAAAAGGCTCGCCACCGACCCCACGGAACGCCCTCACGGGAGAGTTCACTCCCCCTGGTATCTTCTTTAAGGCAGCGGCAAAAAGTTCGGAAGAAATCGCATCTTTCATCGTCCCTCCACCCTACAACGGGACGCGGAACAAGCAAACCCCAAAAAACGCCACTTGCGGACCAGTATGCGGTCTCTTATTTTTTGTCGAAATCAAAAACGGGATCCCATCCCTCCGCCGCCATTCCCTCCTCTCCCTCCCCTACCTCCCGGCATCGCCCCAAATAAAACTCGCACAAAAACTCCCCACCTCCACCAGCCTGGATTTCTCGAAACTCGCGGGCCGCCCGCCCGATCTCCCCACCCCGATACGCACCCACCGCCCCGTTGAACCGCTCCACCTCTTCCAAAGAAAACCTCGACTTCCCCGCCAATCGCGAAAAAGTGAAAATCTCGACCGCTTCCTTGCGCCCAAAAACCCGCGCCCTATCCAGCGTGAGAATCCCTTCCGTCTCCGGCAACAACCTCCAGACGGCCTCGGTGAAAACCAGCGACACCCCGTAATGCTTGCACAACCCTTCGGCTCGAGACGCCAAGTTCACCGTATCTCCGATGACCGTCGGCTCCATCTTTTGCTCGGAACCCATGTTCCCAAACACCGCCCCCCCCGCATGGATCCCCACCCCCAAAGACAACCGCCGTTTCCCCTCCGCCTCCCACCCTCGGTTCAACTCCTCCAACGCGTCAAACATCTCCTCCGCCGCACGCACCGCACCCCGCGCATCTCCCTCCGCCCCAAAGCTTTTGACCGTCCCCCAAACCGCCATCACCGCATCCCCCACAAACTTGTCCACCGTCCCGCCGTTCCGAAAAACTATCTCGACCATCCTGCTCAAATACTGGTTTAGCTGAACCACTAGCTCACCCGGTTCCATCACTTCGGTCAACGCGGTGAACCCCCGCAAATCGGAAAACAGCACCACCACTTCCTTTCTCACCCCTCCCAACTGTTCGAGAAAAGACGACGGGTTATCCAAAACTTCCCCCACGATATCCTTGGAAACATACCGCTCCAAAACACGGCGCACCCTGGCTTTCTCTTTCCGCACCTCCGCAAAATCTCCAGAAAAAACCAGCACACCCACCGTCATCGCCGCAGCAACCGGCGGCACGACGGGCAACAAAACCCCCGAAAAAAATACGAGTGCAACCGCCGTGAAAAAAAAGCAAACACACCAGCCAGCCAACCCGAGCAACAAAAACAGCGGGCGCACTTTTTTCAGGAAACTCACGCCCGTCAAAAACGATAGCAAAACCGTCACCGCCATGCTCCAACCAGGCGAAACCTCCCACAAAAAATCTCCGCGCAACGCGCAAGAAATCGCGTTGATATGCAACAACGGCCCCGGCAACCAATCGGAAATCGGCGTCCGAAAAACATCTCGGAAACGGGCCGCTTCTGCACCCAACACGACGATCTTCCCAGAAAAAACCTCCCCTTTTTTCAAGTTGGAATTCCAAAAATCGGGGACAAACACTTGCCAGATCGGAACCCGCAAAAAACTCCTCTCTCCGGCAAACCGCAACCGACGCGATTCCCCCCAAGGAATACACCTCTCCTCACCAGTCGCCCCCAACGCCGCCGCCGCCAAAGACGGAAAAAACACATCTCCTTCTCTCTCTTGGACATCCACCGCTCCCGCAAGGCTCATTTTGTAATGAGCACTCCGCACCACCCCATCGGGATCGGACCAAAAATTGACGAACCCCACTTTTGCCGCCCCCTCTTCTCCTGTCAGCGTCCATGCGGGCGGTGTCTCGGATACCGCCAACGCCCCTCCCGCCTCCTTCCGGTAATCCATCACCGATCCCAAAACGATTTTCCCGGGATACTTTCCGATCACTTCCGCCAGCGCTTCATCGCCCTTTCCCGGCAATGCAAAATGAATATCCGCCACGACCGCCGAAGCTCCCGCCCCCATCAACTTGTCGAACAACTCCGCATAAACGGCTCGCGACCACGGAAAATCTTGGGCCATCAAGGTCAGCGCTGGCGAAGATTCGACCTCCTCGGGCAGCAAATGCGAAAGGTTAAACGCCCCCTCATCAATCGACAAAAAAACCAGTTCGGGCGAAGCGGGCGCAAGCGGCAAGCCCCTGCAAATCGCGTCCTGCACCGCCCAATCCAAGCGTTTGAACGGAAGAAAAAAAACGGGGCCTGCCAGCAAAGCCCAAAAGAAGCCGCTCCCCAAAGCGGCGGCCAGCACCCAACGGACTCGCGGAGAAATTTTTGGCTTCATTCGATTCTCCGATTCTCCACAACCACCTCCCCACAAGTCAAGCCTCCCATCAAGTGGATTAGGCTGTTACGGGGAGAGGATTCAG
>DYNR01000084.1 GCA_020720945.1 Chthoniobacter flavus
CACATTGCGGGATAAAGAGGGATATTTGCAAATTCTGATTCCCTGAGAGTCCCCCAATCTTTCGGATTTGAAAACGGGGATTTTTTTTGCATCATGGCTCGCTTCGTGCTAGTAGTGAAGCATCATGGGAAACCAGTTCGACCAATACGATGTCGGGGCATACTACGACGAAATGTTTGAGGAGGGGCTGACCGTCCGCCCCCACTACAACCAGTTGCTGGAACGCTTTGCGGCACTTGAACCGCAAGAAATCGAACGCAAACGCCAACTCGCGGATAACGCCTACATCAGCCAAGGGATCACTTTCACGGTCTATAAAGGGAACGAAGGGACGGAGCGGATTTTTCCGTTTGACCTAATTCCCCGGGTGATTCCCGGGAACGAGTGGAAGCACATCGAACGGGGCCTGGTGCAGCGCCTCACGGCTTTGAACCTTTTTTTGCACGATGTTTATCACGGGCAACGCATTGTCAAAGAAGGGATTATCCCGGAAGAGATCGTCCGCACGAGCAAGCATTTCCGCCCCGAGTTCATGGGGTTCGATGTCCCGAAAGATGTTTATATCCATGTTTGCGGGACGGATTTGATCCGCGACCGCGACGGGCAATATCTCGTTTTGGAAGACAACGGGCGATGCCCTTCGGGCGTTTCTTACTTGCTCGAAAACCGCCAGGCGATGAAAAGAGTTTTCCCGCGTTTTTTTAACCGCTACGCCGTGCGCCCCGTGGATCACTACCCCCAAGAGTTGCTCGAGGTCTTGCGCTATGTCGCGCCCCACGGGAAGGAAGACCCGACCGTCGTGGTGCTGTCCCCAGGCATCTACAACTCCGCGTATTTCGAACACTCTTTCTTGGCGCGAGCCATGGGAATCGAAATTGTCGTCGGCCAAGACCTCGTCGTCAAAGACCACAAAGTTTTCATGAAAACCACCCGTGGGCTCAAGCAGGTGGATGTGATTTACCGGCGGATCGACGACGATTTTTTGGATCCCGAAGTATTCCGCAAAGACTCCGTGCTGGGGGTTCCCGGAATCGTGGAAGCCTACCGCCACGGAAATGTGAGCTTGGCAAACACGATCGGGACGGGGGTCGCCGACGACAAAGTGGTGTATTACTATGTCCCGCAGATGATCAAATTTTACTTGGGCGAAGACCCCATTTTGCCGAATGTGGAAACCTTCCTTTCCGCCGTGGAAAAAGACCGGGGATACATCCTCGACCACTTGCCCGAACTGGTGGTGAAAGCCGCCAATGAAAGCGGGGGATACGGGATGCTCATCGGCCCGCAAGCGAGCAAGGAAGAGCTCGAAAAATTCCGGAGAGCAATCCAGGAAGACCCGCGCGGATACATCGCCCAACCGGTCATCCAGTTCTCGCGTTGCCCGTCGTTCTGCGATGGGGGAATCGAAGGCAGACACATCGACCTCCGCCCTTATGTCCTGAGCGGAGAAAAAATAACCATCGTCCCTGGAGGGCTGACGCGGGTCGCTCTCAAACGGGGCTCACTAGTCGTAAACTCTTCCCAAGGAGGAGGAAGCAAAGATACTTGGGTTTTGGAAGAAACGGAGGAAACGCCATGCTAAGCCGGGTTGCAGATTCTTGTTTTTGGATGAGCCGTTACATGGAGCGAGCGGAAACAAACGCCCGCTTGCTCGATGTGAACATGCAGTTGCTTTTGGACTTTCAAGACCAAGAGCCCGATGTGAGCAGGAAGCACTGGGAGCCGATTTTGGCGACGCTGGAGGACCAGGAGCTGTTTCAAAAAATCAGCCCGGAAAGCGTCGATGCGGATTCGGTGATGGAGTTCGTGACCTTCGAGAAACGAAACCCGAATTCGATTTTTAGCTGCCTCGCATCGGCGCGAGAAATCGCACGCACGGTGCGCGAACAAATCACCAGCGAAATGTGGGAGCAAATCAACAAGCTCTACCTCTACATCAAAGGAGAAAAAGCCCGCGAGGATTTCAACAACAGCCCTTTCGAGTTTTACCAAGGCATTGTCGAAGGGGTTCATTTGTTTGAAGGCACGACGGATGCGACGATGACGCACGGCGAAGGCTGGCTGTTTCTCCAAGCGGGGAAATTTCTCGAACGGGCGGATTCAACTTCCCGCGTGCTGGACATAAAGTATCACATCATTTTGCCGCACGGCGAGCAGGTCGGAGGGAATGTGGATCTCACGCAATGGAATGCGGTCTTGCGCTCGTGCAGCGCGCTGGAAGCGTATTTGAAAGTTTACTCCGGTTCGCTCAAAGCTTGGGATGTCGCGGAGTTCCTGATTTTTCACCGCTCTTTCCCTCGCTCCATCCATTTTTGCATCGAGCATCTCGATATTATTTTGCACCGCATTTCGGGTGCCGGAGAGAGAGCTTTCAGCAACGAAGCCGAACGCCTTTGCGGCCTGCTGCGCTCGCACTTGGATTTTTCTACGATTGATGGGATTTTCGGGCAGGGCTTGCACCAGTATCTCGACGGCACGCAACGGAAGCTGAACGATATTTCCGACCTGCTCGTGCAGGCTTACTGCAACTGGCTCGAACAAAATTCGTAAAAACAAAATCGGCAGGCGGCTTACTTTTACCGGAGCTCGGTTGGGGAGTTGGGGAAAGGAAAAGGTTTTTGGATTGCAAAGTGCCGCCCGTTCCTGTCGGCTACCTTTCGATGCAACAGGTGAGTCTGCTGGTTTTAGGTTTGGGGCTTTTTTTTCTCGGAATGCAACTCGTCGGGGAAAACCTGCGACGGCTTTCGAGTGGCTCGTTCCGTTCGGTGATTTCGTCGCTGGGCGACCACCCGCTGGCGGGGAGCACCGCGGGTGTCGTTTTTGGCGCGCTGATGCAAAGTGCTACTGCCGTGACATTTATTTTGTGCGGGATGTGCAAAAGCGGGCTGGTTTCCCCGCGTTCGGCTTCTCCGATCATCATTTGGAGCAATGTGGGTCTGACGGCTCTCGCTTTTGCCGCGACTTTGGACATCCACCCGTTCGTCGCGGTGGGGGTCGGCTTGGCGGGGATTTTTTTTGGGATGACCCGCCGGAGTTTTTGGCGCGCCATCGCGGGTGTTTTTCTCGGGGTCGGGCTGGTTTTGTTCGGCCTAGAATCCATGGGGGCGGGTGCTTCCATTTTTCACGGTGCCCCTTGGTTTGACCATTTGTTGCAAGGTGCGGCGGGACATCCTTTTTTGGCTTTCGGAATCGGGATCCTTGCTGCGGCGTTGCTGCAATCCAACACGGGCGCGGCGATGCTCGTGATCACCTTGGCGGGAACGGGAACCATCCAACTAGAACAGGCCGCCCTTCTCATTTACGGGACAAACCTCGGGGCAATCGGTCTCCGCATTTTCTTGAGCTTGAACTTGGACCCCCTCTCGTTGCGCCTCGTCCGCCTAGAAGACGCTTTTTGCATCTGGTCGGGCATCGTGATGATGTCCCTGTTCTACCTGGAGCAAATGGGCGTCCCTCTGGTTTTTGCGGGCGCGGAACTCGCGTCTTCTTCCCTCCCTTTCCAAGCCGCCTTGCTTTTCCTGCTATCCAACTTGCTCCCCGCGCTTTTGTTCCCTGTAATTTCTTCTCCTGTAACGAGATACCTAGAAAAGAACTTTCCTTCAAAGGAAAGCGAAAACCGGCTGGCTTCGCCTCGTTACCTTTCGCCGGAAGCGCTTTCGGATTTTACTTCCTCGATGGAACTGATGGACAAAGAAACCGTGCGACTCGTTGCATCCTTGCGGGCGGAACCTGCCGAAAACGGAGAAGACGGGGAGCCACCGCGCCCAAAAGGATTTCCGGAACTCGCCGAGGAAATAGAAAAGTTTAGCGCAAAACTCGTCGCCCAAAACCCTCTGACAGAGACCCAAGCCTTCAAACTCCATTTGCTCCGGGCGGAACTTTCCGTCGCCCGCTATCTTTCCGAAGCGGTCGGGGAATTGAATGTCGCCCTCTCTTCCGCAAGCAAAAAAAGCGGCGGCGATACCGCTCTCCTGAAACCCTTTGAAGAAAAAATGAACTCTTTGCTCCAACTGCTCAAACAGGCAGGCGCATCTTTGAATCCGGAAGAAATCGAAACCTTACGGTCCGCATCCAAAAACCAGGCGAACCTTTTGCCGGGCACCACCCCGAATTCCGACGGAAAAAAACGCGAATCCGAAGAGGAACTGGAAGACCGTTTCCAGCTCGCCTCATGGATCGTCCACCGCTACGCAAAAGTTTTGTCGCGCCGCGCCTCACCCATTCAGCCAAAGGAAAAAAAACCATGAAAAACAGCCCTGAACTCGAAGAGTTTTCCGACGAACCTCTGGAGGACGATGCGGGCGACATCGCGGGCAAGGCAATGCGGGGCATCGGTCTTTCTTCGGCTGAATTGGCGCAACGATTGACAGTCCCTGAAAAGGACATCCAAAAAACGATTTCTTCCGGTGCCCCGGAATCTCTCCTCGCAAAAATCGCGGACTCTTTGGGACTAGACGGCCCCCGCCTTCACGCAATCGCAACGGGAAAATACACCCCGAAGAAAATCTCTTTTCCTGCCGGTCTCCACCGGGTCGAATCCCTCTGCGGAAACATGAAAGTGAACTGCTACCTCGCGTTTTCCGATGGTGCCGCTGCCCTGTTTGACACGGGTGCCGACCCGCTGAAAATTTTTTCCTTTTTGGAACACAACCGCTTGCAGCTCAAAGAGATTTTCATTACGCATTCCCACCACGACCACATTTGTTGCCTGGAGGAAATCATTCGGAAAACGGGTGCCAAAGCGCATTGCCCGAAAGGGGAACCCGTCTTTGGTGCGACGCCTCTGGCAGAAGGGGAATCTTTCTTTTTAGGCGATTTGCAAATTGCCGCCCTCTCGACCTCCGGTCACTCGCCCGACGGGATTTCCTACAAAATTGATGGGTTGCCCGCTCCCGCCACCATCGTCGGAGACGCCATTTTTGCAGGCTCTGTCGGTGGCATCAAATCCGGTTATTTCGCCGCCCTCGACTCCATCCAAAAACAAATTCTCTCCCTGCCAGAAGAAACCATTCTGTGCCCCGGACACGGACCTGCGACAACCGTCGGCGAACAAAAAAAACACAACCCTTTCTTTCCCGCCCCCGCCGCAAAATAGGCGGGACATCACACCTGTCTCGCCTGATTCTTCCGCCGCCGCGTGGCCTCTTCGACAAACCCCGCCTGCGCATCGAACGGGGTTCGCCCCTCGCCGCCGACAGGGAAATACAACCCGTCGCTTCCCATGGTTTGCGCCTTGATGTTGTCTTTCCAAAAACATTCCAAAATTTCATCGATGTGTCCGCGCATCTGCCGCGAAACAACCGGAAAAACAATTTCCACGCGCCGGAACAAGTTGCGGGGCATCCAATCCGCGCTCCCGAGGTAGTGGACGGGTTCCCCGCCATTCTCGAACCGGCAAATCCTGCTATGCTCCAGAAACCGCCCGACGATGCTGCGGACTTCTATGTTTTCGCTGACACCAGGAATTCCGGGACGAAGAGCACAAGTCCCTCGAACCAAAAGCTTTATAGGAACCCCCGCAATCGACGCGCCGTAAAGCTCCCGGATGATCCCCTCCTCGACCAGCGAATTTACTTTCACGAAAATCCCGCTCGGTCGCCCCGCCTTGGCGTGTTCCGCCTCCGCTTGAATTTTCTCGATCATCCGCTCATACAAATCGAACGGCGCGACAATCAGCTCTTTCATCCCCGGAAACTTCGAAACCCCCGTCAGGAGGTTGAAAATCTCCGCCAAATCCGAAGTCACCTCTTCCCGGCAAGTCAAAATCCCCAAATCCGTATAAAGCCGCGCTGTTGAAGGGTGGTAATTCCCCGTCCCCAAATGCGCGTAACGGCGAATCGATTCCCCCTCGTTCCTCACGACGAGCACCGCTTTGGCGTGCGTTTTCAACCCGCTGACCCCGTAAACCACATCGATGCCCGACTCCCGCATCACCCCCGCCCATTTGATGTTCGCCGCCTCGTCAAACCGCGCTTTCAACTCGATGATCACCGTCACCTGCTTGCCGTTTTTCGCGGCTTCGATCAGCGACTGCACGATCGGGGAATCCGAACTCGTGCGGTAAAGCGTCTGCTTGATCGCCAGGACATGGGGGTCTTCGGCCGCCTGCCCGATGAAATCCACGACGGTCTGAAAATTGTCGTAGGGGTGATGCATCAAAATATCCCCTTTTCTGATACGAAAAAAAATGTCGGCATCACTGTCCAGCGAAACGATGTTGGCGGGCGAAAACCGTTTGTAGCGCAAGTCCGGGCGGTCGATTTGCACGGCCAAAGGCATCAGCCGCGCCAAGTTCAACGGGCCGTCAACCCGGTAAACATCCTCTTCTTCCAAGTTGAAAACTTCTAAAAGCCGGCGCACGGCAGGAGCCGGGCAACCGCTGTTCACCTCGAGCCGGACGGCTGCCCCGCGATTCACCCTCTGCAGCTCTTTCTCGATGGCGCGCAACAGGTTATGCGTCTCCTCTTCGTCCACATACAAATTGCTGTTGCGCGTGATGCGGAAGAGATGCGCCGCTTTGACCTTCACCCCGCGAAACAACGCCGAGACCCGGTCTTGGATGATGTGCCCCAAAAAAACAAAATCCGAAACGGCTCTCTCGCCTGAAAACGGGACCACGCGCGGCAAAATCCGCGGGACTTGCACCACGGCAAAATCGCTGTTCAACCCCTCCCCTTCCAGCTCCACGATGATGTTCAAACTCTTGTTCAAAAGCTGCGGAAAAGGGTGGACGGAATCCACCGCCAGCGGCGTCAAAACGGGATAAACTTGCCCTTCAAAAAATTTTTTGAAATGCGCCGCCTCCTCTTCTGGAACTTCCGGATAGTGGTGGAAACGGATGCCCTCTTCCTCCAGCAACGGTTTGATTTCTTCGCGCCAGCAACGGTATTGGCAATCCACCATGGCCCGCACCCGCGCCGAAATCGCCACCAGCAATTCGCTGGCAGGAAGCCCGTCCGGCCCCATCGCCGTCGCGTGCGTCAGTTTCTGCTGCTTCAAACCGCCCACCCGGACTTCAAAAAATTCGTCCAAGTTCGAGCTCACGATGCAAAGGAATTTCAGCCGTTCGAGCGGCGGGTTTTTCGCGTCCAACGCCTGGTCTAGCACCCGCTGGTTAAACTCCAACCAGCTCAGCTCGCGGTTGATGTAATACGAAGGATCCTCCAAATTCATGCCCCTATCTTCCGCCACCTCCGCACGGTTGGTCAAGGCGCGTTTTCCTCACGCCGCCCGCCGCCCCCGCCAAAAACCCAAGCCGAAAAGCGCGCACCCCATCACAAAATACGCCACCGCAAATTGCGGCGCGGCATTCCACCCGTATTTCCCGACCACATTGCCCGCCTGCAAATCCCACGCGTGCAAAAGCCCCACAAAAGAAAGCCCGGCGGAAACCATCGCGCACCATCCCGCGGCGACAAGCCTCCTGTCCACCGCAAAAGCCACCATTGCGGAGAGAAGCATGCTGGACAAAAGGAACCCCTGGTTCAAAGCGATCACCCCGTTGATATACAAGTCGTTACCAAATCCAGGAAGAGCTTCTCCAACGGTTTTTCCAGCGACCCGCAGCGTCGTTTCCACCAGCAAAAACGCCCACGCCCCGAGCGATGGGACCAGACCGACCGACACCGCCACCGCGTGCTCCTTCGGCGTTTCCTGATACGCCTGCGACATCATCACCACCCCGATCCAAATCAAAATACCCAGCGCGGCTTCAATCGGGACAACCCGCAAAACCAAAGGCACTGCCCCAGCGACGCTCAACGCAAAAATCACCGCACCGTTGAGAGCCGAATACCCCGTCCTCGCCCCCATCGCCTTCCACCCCGGATGCCCTATGTAAATCGTTGTAGGGAAGGGACTACCAAAAAGACCAGCCAAAATTCCACCCACCCCGTTTGCCGCCAGAGACGGGCGGGTTTCGTAGCGGTCGCCCGCCGCCTCCGCGCTTTCCAAAGATTGCAGCGAACCCACCACATTGAACAACGCCATGGGAAAAATGACATTCATATACTGCCAGCCTTTCCCTTCCGTCAAAAACGCCCAAAACCCGCCCGCGTCGGGAAGCGGCCAATGCGGCCCTGGCAAAAATGCACCCCCTCCGGAACTGAACGAAAACCACCCGCACCACCGCAAAATCCACGCCACCCCAACCCCAAACAAAATCGCGACCAGCCCGGCGGGCAACCCAAGAGGCAACTTGAACCTCCCCGCATACGCCAGCACGATCAAAAGCATCGGGACCAAAGCGACCAACGGCGACGCAAAAATCTGGAACGCAAAGCCCATCGCAATAAAAGTCACCGCAATCCCCGCCAGCGTTGAAAGCAGTGCCGCCCGCGGCAAATGACGGCGGACGGGATCGACAAAAAACGCGGCGGCAAGCTCGATGACACCGCTGACCAAACAAGCAAAAACTCCTGCCTGCCAAGCGGTTGTTGCATTTCCTGTCTCCCTCCACACCGGGCCCATCACCAAAAAAACAAACGCGATCAAACTCACCGTATTGATCCCGTAAGGCAACGCGGTCACATCGTCCCTCCCCGTCCTCGCCGCCAGCCGCCGCCCCTGCCACGCATAAAAAAAATTGCCGAAAACAACCGAAACCGCGGCGGCAGGCAAAATGCGGGTCAAGATCAGCTCCTCCGGCAACCCGCAGACCAGCGGACAAAGCACGGCAACCAGCAAAAGCTGCAACAAATTATCGACGAACAAACCGACGAACCCGTCGGCGTCCCCACGGACAAACCACTTTTGTTTTTTCATTCCTTTTCGAGCACTCGCCAACCCAATAAAACTTCCCCTTTCCCCTTCCAAGCCTTTTCTCTGCGCCCCCAATCCTCCGC
>DYNR01000085.1:0-5107 GCA_020720945.1 Chthoniobacter flavus
TTCTTTGCATTTATCTCACGGATTCAGGCAGACTTTTTCACTCATAAAACCAAACAGTATGCCAAACTTTCATTCCGACCGTTTAATCCAACTTTTATCCGTCGCTAGCCCATCGGGTTGGGAAACAGACCTTCAAAATTGTTGGAAAGAACAGGTTTCCCCATTCGTCGAAAAAGTTGATTCCGATGCTTACGGAAACTCTTGGGCGGTATTGCCGGGAAAAAATACGGGTGCCCCACAAATCATGCTCGAAGCCCACGCCGACGAAATCGGCTTCATCATTTGCTACATCGACGAAAAAGGCTTTGTCTATATTGTTCCGATCGGCGGTTCGGACCGCACGATTTCTGCCGCCCGCCGGTTGCGTTTTTTTGGGGACAAAGGCGAAGTTTTGGGGATCATCGGAAACACGGCTATCCACTTGCGCGAAAAGAACAAAGATAAGATTCCCGAATGGCACGAACTCTTCGTCGATGTCGGTGCCGCTTCAGCGGAAGATGTCGCAAAACTCGGGCTTCGGGTCGGGACTCCCGCCGTGTTCCAAGAAGGTGCGCAACTTTTGCCATCGGGACGGATTACGGGCAGGGGGATTGACAACCGGGTTGGTTGCCACTTGACCGCAAAAATTTTGCACGGACTTCAAACGGGCAATTGCCCCGATGTCACCACGGTCGCTGTCAATGCAGTCCAAGAGGAAATCGGGTGTCATGGTGCCGGGATGATCGCCCATCGCCTGCGTCCCGATTATGCGCTCGTGTTCGATGTCACCCACGCGACAGACACCCCCGGCATCAACCACAAACAGCACGGGAAGATTTGCCTCGGGAAAGGCCCCGCCGTCTCGCACGGTTCCGGCAACCACCCGAAGCTCGTCGCCCGCCTTGTTGAAACCGCAGAAAAACTTTCCCTTCCATTGCAGCATGAACCTACCCCTGGAAGGACAAGCACCGACACCGATGTCATTTACAAAACGCGGGCAGGCATCCCTTCCGCCCTCGTTTCCATCCCGCTGCGCTATATGCATTCGCCTTCAGAACTTATTGATTATCAAGATGTTGAAATCGCTTGCACGCTGGTTTCCGCGTTTTTGCGGGATTTTCCTGCGGGCGGTTTGTGAATCAAGACTAACAAAAACAACAATTCCGGTTGATCTTTCGACCGATTTATGATTACTCGAAAAGACACTATGGCACCTATCTTACGCAATCTCACTATCTGTTCGTTGGCACTCGCACTCGGTGCTTGCGCCCACAATTCTAAAAACAAACAATACGCGGGAGTGGACGGCGACTTCGTCCTCGGCACCCCGCTTCCCGACCGCATCGAAGGGGCGAATTTCTTTGGGAGTTCTGTCACCCGCAACCAGTATCCGCCCATTTACTTCGGGTTCGACTCCTATTCCGTTTCTCAAGAAGAAATGCCGAAAGTCAAGAGTTTGGCGCAAGCGATGAAAGGCTTCCCCAACACGGTAATCATCGCTGGCTTCACCGACGAACGAGGCACGGAAGAATACAATCGTGGTTTGGGAGAACGCCGCGCACAAGCCGTCCGTTCCGCATTGATCGGGATGGGGGTAGATGGAGCCAAGATCCAGACGGTGAGCTTCGGCAAAGAAATGCCAGCCGATTCCGGTAGCGGGGATGCCGCTTGGGCAAAAAACCGCCGGACAGAAACGGGTGTCGTAAAGTAACCTGCCCGTTTTCTTTTTTCCAGCACTCCTGCGGCCACTCTGCGGGAGTGCTTTTTTCTTTCTTTGATACGGGAAGCGAAACCGAATGATTATGGACGACCTTTTTGCTCCTGCTGCGGAGGAGGATTTTTCTGCCGAAGCGCCCCTAGCGCCCTTGGCTACCCGGATGCGCCCCGAGACGCTCGATGAGTATATCGGCCAAACCCACATCCTCGGTCACGGGAAGATTTTGCGCCGAGCGATTGATGCCGACCGCATAGTTTCTCTGATTTTATACGGCCCGCCAGGCACGGGGAAAACGACGCTCGCAAAAATCATCGCCAACTCGACCCTATCCCATTTTGAACGCTTGAGCGGCGTGGAAAGCAATGTCGCCGATATTCGGCGAATTGTCGCGGCGGCATCCATGCGGCTCAAAAACGCCGGGAAAAAAACGCTTTTGTTTGTTGATGAAATCCACCGTTTCAGCAAATCCCAGCAAGATGTTTTGCTCCCCGATGTCGAAAGCGGGCTTCTTCGGCTCATCGGTGCCACCACGCATAACCCTTTTTTCTATATCAACGGGGCGTTGGTTTCTCGCTCGCAAGTCTTTCAGCTTGAACCACTTTCTATTTCCGATTTGCTCGCGTTGCAAAAGCGGGCAATCGCTGACACCCTCCGCGGGCTAGGGAAAAAAGAGGTTTTGGCGGACGAAAACGCACTGCTTCACTTGGCTACGCTGAGCGACGGCGACGCGCGCAAGTGCTTGAACGCCTTAGAAATCGCCGCGCTTACCACGCCGCCCGATCCCTCGGGCGCAATCCGGATAACGCTCCGCGAAGCAGAAGAAAGCATCCAAAAAAAATCGGTCGTTTACGATGGCGACGGCGATGCCCATTACGACACGATCAGCGCATTTATCAAAAGTATGCGGGGCTCGGATCCGGATGCTGCCCTTTACTGGTTGGCAAAAATGTTGCACGCGGGAGAGGACCTCCGTTTTATTGCCCGGCGGATTGTGATTTGTGCCAGCGAGGACATCGGGTTGGCGGATTCGCAAGGGTTGGTTGTTGCGATGGCGGCAGCGCAAGCGGCAGAAATGTTAGGGATGCCCGAAGCGCAAATCCCTTTGGCGCACGCGGCGGTTTATCTGGCTACCGCGCCGAAAAGCAACCGCTCTTATGCGGGGTTGAACGCCGCACTCCGCGATGTGAAAGAAAATCGTTCTTTGCCAGTTCCCGCCCATTTGCGGGACGGCCATTACGCCGGCGCAAAAAAACTCGGCAACGGCGAGGGGTATCTTTACAGCCACGATGCCCCCGGTTCTTACATCCCGCAAGCCTACCTTCCAGAAGGGCGGCGGTATTACACGCCAACCGAAAACGGTATGGAAAAACGCATCGGCGAACGCTTGGCGTATTGGCGCGAGCTTTTCGAGAAAGACCTAGGAGCCAGTCGGACTTAGCTCGCAAGGCTGCGGAAAACGGGGATTTGGCTGGAAATTCCCCGTGTTTTCGTCAGGTATGTGCACATAACCTCCTCAAACCCGTGAAATTTCCATCTCAAACCGCATTTTCCTCGCTCATGCGCTCTAAGTCCGACAGACTCCTGGCAGCCAAAACTCTCAAAAAATGAACCCTGGAAACCATAGCGCAACCCCTTCCAAAATAGGACTTTCCGGCGAGAGGGGAAAAGAGAGGGGCGATTCGGGTAAAATTCAGGAGGAGGGAGAGAGTGCGGGTTCCCTGAAAGAAATTCTTTTTCTTGGCTGTTTGGCGGTGTTTGGGGGATTGCTCGTGGGCATCGTTGGTTCCGCTTTCCGGTTCGGGTTGACGATTGCCGAAAACGGGCGGTGCGCGTTGATTTCTTGGGCATCGCAATGGCCGTTTGCCGGGTGGCTTTTCCCTGTTTTCCTCGGCTTGTTTTCCGCGGCAGTCGCCCGATATTTTGTCGGCAAATACCCGCTCGCTTCGGGGAGCGGCATCCCCCATGTAGAGGCAATTTTGCGCGGCCAATCTTCCCCGGTTCGATTGGATGTTTTAGCCGTAAAATTTTTTGGTGGGATCGCTTCGATCGGGGGAGGTTTGGCACTTGGCAGAGAAGGGCCGACCATCCAGATGGGCTCGATCCTCGGAACGGAGTTGGCAAGGATCGCCCGCTTGCCTTTGCATATTTTGCGGGAACTCCAAGCCGCGCTTGGCGGGGCGGGGCTCGGTGTCGCATTCAACGCTCCTATCGGCGGCGCGTTTTTTGTTTTTGAAGAAGTCGTGCGTTCGTTTCGGCCTCGACTCGTTTTGTTGACGATGGGCGGACTGGCTGGCGCATTGTTGACCTCGCAAAGCCTGTTGGGAAACGCCCCGGTTTTTCCCGTCGGGAAAACGGAATTTCTGCTTTTTTGGCAAGTGTTGCTTTGTGTGTTTCTTGGAGGAATTCTCGGGTTGGCGGGGGTTTTTTACAACCGGGCAATTCTCTTTGCGATGGATGTTTTGCCTAGGTGGAGAGCGGTTCGCCCGGAATGGAAGGCGGGTTGTGTTGGTGCGCTTGCGGGAGGGATTGGCTGGTTTTATCCGAGCGCGGCGGGGTCGGGCGAGATTTTGGCCAATGAGTGGTTCGCATCCCCACCTGCTGGCGGCTTGTTGCTTCTTCTTTTGTTGCTCCGTTGGGCATTCGGGCCGCTGAGTTATGCGTGCGGGACGCCCGGAGGTTTGTTCGCCCCGCTTCTTTTGGTTGGAGCCGGCGGTGGATTTTTGTTTTCTATCTTTTTTAATTCTTGTGCCCCAACGGGTTGGGAAATTCCATCGGCATCTTTTGCGGTCGTTGGGATGGCTTCTTTTTTTGCTGGAACCGTCCGCGCCCCGTTCACGGGAATCGCGTTGATCACGGAAATGACAGGGGCTTTTCCTTTGTTGCTACCGATGCTCGCCGCCGTTTTTTTTGCGCAACTGGTAGCGGAAGCGACGGGGGAGACTCCGATTTACGATTCCCTCCGCAAGAAAATGCTCGCCGATTCTCCGAAGTCACCAACGCATCCTTGTCCGGCGGGGCAGGCAGTTTGAAGTTTTTCCCTCAAGCTATGATGCCTTCTTTCAGGGAGTAGAGGAACACCGGTTCCCCGAAATAGGCGTAGGTATCGACATTGTCTTTGCGTTTGGGCGTGGCGGTGAGGCCGAGTTGCACGGCGGGAGCAAAGTAGTCCAGAATACCGCGCCAGTTGCTCTCGTCGTTTGCGCCGCCGCGATGGCATTCGTCCACGATGATGAAGTCGAAGAAATCCGGCGGATATTCGCCAAAGTTTGCCTCAGGGGAGAAATAGTTGACCGGAGTGACTTCGCTGACTGGATTGACGGAAGTCAGGAAGGTCTGGAAGATGGTGAAAAACAGGCTGCCGTTTTTCGGCACTTTGCCCTTTTTGCGGATGTCCTCTGGCGCAATGCGGAC
>DYNR01000085.1:5207-8791 GCA_020720945.1 Chthoniobacter flavus
GAGTGAGCAGGATGCGTTGCTTGTTTTCGGCAATCGCCTGCAATACGCGCTCGATGGCGATGTCCTGGTAGTAACGCCCTGGATGCGAGCCGCCTTTATCTTCGTAGGGAATGGCGGCGAAACGGTCGCGCCACGCATTTGCTTCGGCGAAGGTTCGTGCCCAGAGTTCGTCCGGCGATGGGTAGGTGGGAGTTTCGCCTTCTTTGGCGGTTTGCATATCAATGGCGTAGATGCCGTGTCCATTGGTGGCGTAGGTGTGGCGGATGGCGAGTTTGGCGGCGTAATTTTTCGCTTGTCCCACGCCCTCGGTGAGAGCCTCGTTCTCTGCTTTTGCCTCGATGACGGCGAGCTTGGTGTTGCGATAAACCAGCACATAATCTGCGATGTCCGCCTTGCTGCGTCGTCCGCGACCTTCGATGCGGCCTGCTGTGATGCGGTATTCGCGGAGGATTCGGCTGCCCTCGATGATGCCCCATCCTGCGGCCTTCAACGCGGGGTCAATCAGCTCGGCTCGGGTTTCGGCTTCGTTCATGGGCGAGTCCTTGGGGACAGGATTAACCGTAATGACTGCATTGGGAAGATGGGCGATGCTGCTGAGAAGTTCATGTTGGTCGGGTTCCTTTGCATTCGGGGAAGGCGGTGCAGCCCCAGAACTCTCCTTTTGCAGATTTCCTGCGGCGCATGGGCTTGTTGCACTGTGGGCATTCGGGGGATGGCTCGGCGGCGCGCTGGCTTTCTCTGGATTCTATGCGCTTGGCCATAAGCCGTTCGTTGAAGCCGCCGGTTTCCTCGAAAGCCTTGCCTTGCGCTTCGATCTGGCTCTTGAGCATATTCAGTGCGCGTCCAATGATGATGAGCATGGCGTTTGCTACTACGACAGCATCGTCGGCATCGAGCCATCGGGCGTATTTCTTGCGCTGTTCCAGGGCGTGTTTTGCGGATTCGTGGACCATGTCGTCCTTGAACGGCGCATTGTCGAGCGAGATTGCGTTGATGGTTCTAGTCTCGGGCGAATGCACCGACCACGGAAGCTGACCTCGATCGAGGATGAACATCTCGTAATCGCCGCGCAATTCGCTCAGGCTTGCCCGCGCCACATCGGTGAGCTTCATCTCCGTATCTTTTGATGTTGAGGATCGTTCCGAGCCTTCGATGATGTTTTGCCGACCGCTCCGTGCTGCTTGGGTCATCTGGTCGTATTGGCGGCCCTTGGGGTCGTAAAATTTGGTGCCTGTCTCGCGGTGGTCGAAGGTCAAGAAACGGCGGCAGAAGCGCAGCGTCTCGAGTTGCACGATCGTTGCCAGCGTGAAGGAATGGAGTCGGCGAAAGCCTCCGTGTTTGTCGAATAGCTCAGGCATGAGGGGTTCCTAGGGTGGTGGATGACAGGATTGACTGTGTTGACCTCATTGTCGGCAGGGTCAACGGTGTCAGTAGGGTCATTTTAGGCATCTGTGATGCGGTTCGTAGGCCATACGGTAAGTCAAGCGTAAGTCAAGTTGTAAGTCAAGCGGCTTAAAGCTCTCCGCTGAAGGCTTGGTGCAGGAGGGATTTTTTCAGAGAGTCCAGTGCGGCGAGTTTTTGTTGGTAGAGGCGGGTGAGGCGTTGGGTTTCGGCGGAGAGGGCGTCGAACTTCGCCACGGCCTGGCGCAGTTCTGGCAAGGGCGGCACGGGTATTGGGAAACGCGCAAGGACTTCGCCGGTGAAATGTTGAATGCCCGTTCCGCTGAAGTGCTGTTTCAGTTGTCCGCTGGAATCCTGAACGCTCAGGTAATAGACGAACCATTTGTTGAGTTCTGGTTGGTGAAACCGCACGCGATGGAGCGCTTTCTGAAAATAGATCGGATAGTCCTCGTCCCAAATGGCAGCGCGCCCGGGGTAGCCACCTTCGCAAATCAGAACGTCGCCTTTGATCGCGGTGTATTTCTCCGCCTCGGTTGGGAGGAACGGCATTTGGAGTAAATCCGACAAGTCGAAGGTAAACCAGCGGACGTTGATGTTTCGCAGGTAGGGCTGCGGTTCTCCCTTGTTTTTCGCCTTGTCCAACATCTTGCCAAGGGAGTGCTTCGCAATCTCGGACACCTTCTTCTCCACCCACCCTGGGCCGCGCTGGGTGAAGACGGATTGGAGGTGGCTTTCGAAGAGGGCGCGGGCGTTTTGGAGGTTCTTTTCGGCGTTGGCTTTGGCGGTGGCGATGCCCTCAAACGCTTCGTCCAGCAACCCGACGATCCGCTGCTGTTCGGAAAGCGGGGGGAGGGGGATCGTGACTTCCTTTAGCTTGCCACCGGACAACTCTTTGAATGTCGCGCCAGTGCCGAGCGAGTTCAGCAAGTCAACGATGCTGCTCAAGTAGTAATACAGAAACTTGTCATTGAGCTTGCCATTAGGAATCAATCCTTTGCATCCTTGGTTAGTTGCCATCGGCTTGGTGTTGATAACCAAGTGACCGATTGGGGCACGCGACGAAAGAATCACCGAGTGCGGCGGCAGCATTCGCGCCGAACTATTCTGAAGTCCCTCGTTCGTAATTTTTCGCTCCGTGTCATCTGCATACGGGCTTGGGAGCTTTCCCATTTCCGCAGGCGTAATCCAGAGGTGTTGTCCATCCCAGTATTCGGGCACGCCGGTCTTGGGTGTGCCTCCATTGATGACTTCGCAAACCTCGCCCAGCTTCTTTATTTCCCACCCCTTCTTCATAACAGTGCCTTGTTTTTGCCGAGTGCTTCCGCCGCTCGTTCATAGAACACCACTCCGATGCGGTCAATATGCTCGCGCAGTTTCGGGTGGTTCAGTTCGGCGTAGATCGAAAGGTCAACGGTGTGGGGAATCGGGGAGTCGTCCAATTCTCCGGCAATGGCGGAGAGCGTCTGGTGGTTCAAGGAGTCACCCACCAGCGTCAAATCGATATCGGAACCATTCTTGTAGTTGCCTTTGGCGCGGGAGCCGTAGATGACCGCCCTCTCCACTCCGGGAAAGTCAGCGAGAATCTGCCGGATCGCACCGATGACCTTGGGGGATAGCCCGAATGTGTCCATGATCAAAGTTCTCCTGCAAGGCGCGCCTGCAATGCTAGGAAGGCCGGATAGTAGAGGTCACGAACAGCAACCACAATGGATGAAGCGACTTCCTGATTGTATGTGTGGCTGGAGAGTTTGCGGTCTTCGATCATTTCCATCCAAGCGTCACCGTCGGCGACCAGCCCTCGCTTGAAGGCTTCCCGCGAGGCACTCCGGGAGCCGACCAACCCTTGAATGCCTTCCATCTCGAGGTAATCCTTGAGGACATTCCACGCCAGTTCATGGGTGAACTCGAATCCCTGAATTAATCCTTGTTCCTCCAACTTCGAGAGGGAGCGTTGGCGCATTAACTCAATGGCTTCCGTCAGATTTTCCAACGCCCGTTGGAAGTTGTCGAACCGCTGTTTCCATCGGATATCAGTCATTGTGTATATTTCCTTTCAGTAGGCTGCTAATCTTGCCCAGCACTTCCGTGCTTTCGGCATCTAGGGTGGCAGTGGGTTGGGGGCGGCCCATGAGTCGCATAGCTCCCATACCGCTCAGGCGGGCCATGCGATGAATGGGAAGAAT
>DYNR01000086.1 GCA_020720945.1 Chthoniobacter flavus
TTTTTCGGTTGAAAGAAAACGGTTTTTCTTCTAGCTTGCGAGGCTGCATGACAGAAGAAAAATCCTTCAAAATAGCGGTTTTGGCCGGTGATGGCATCGGACCGGAAGTGATGGTCGAGGCCGTCCGAATTTTCAAAGCGGCGGCGCAAAAATTTTGTTTTTCCTTGGAGTTGGAAGAGCATTGGGTCGGAGGGGCTGCGATCGACGAGTGCGGCAAGGCGTTGCCGGCGGAGACTTTAGCGGGATGCGAAAAAGCGGATGCGATTTTGTTCGGTTCCGTTGGTGGGCCGAAATGGGAGTCGTTGCCTGGGGCGGAGCAGCCGGAACGGGCGGCGTTGTTGCCTTTGCGCAAGCACTTCGGGCTTTTTGCCAATTTGCGTCCGGCGGTGTGTTTTCCCGAGTTGACCCACGCGTCGCCGCTGCATCCGGACATCGTGGAAGGCGGATTTAATGTGTTGTGCGTGAGGGAGTTGACGGGAGGGCTGTATTTTGGGGAGCCGAAGGGAATCACGGAAGAAGGGGGTGAATCCGTGGCGGTTGACACGATGGTTTACAAGGCGGGGGAGATCGAGCGCATCGCGCGGGTGGCGTTTGAGGCGGCCAAGGGCAGGGGGCGGCAAGTTACGAGCATCGACAAGGCCAATGTGTTGCAAAACGGGATTTTGTGGCGGCGGGTCGTCGGGAAAGTCCACGAGGAATATCCCGAAGTTGCGTTGAACCACCTGTATGTCGATAATGCGGCCATGCAGTTGATCAAAAACCCGAAGGCCTTTGATGTGGTTCTCGCGGAGAATTTGTTTGGGGATATATTGAGCGACGAGATGGCGATGTTGACGGGGTCGCTCGGGATGTTGCCGAGTGCGAGTTTGGGGCAGGCAACGGGAGGCGCGTTGCGCTTTGGGATGTATGAGCCGAGCGGCGGTTCTGCGCCGGACATCGCGGGGAAAGGGATCGCAAATCCGATTGCGCAAATTCTTTCCGTGGCGTTGCTTTTGCGGTATTCGCTCGGGCAGGAGGAAGCGGCGGAAGCGATCGAAGCAGCAGTGCGCGAGGCGATTGCCGACGGATACCGGACAAAAGACATCGCGCACAACGACCGTTTGGTTGTCGGGACTAGCGGCATGGGCTCTGCCATTTTGGAACGGCTGACGCGCTGAGGCAAAACGCCTGTTGACAGGTGGGGCGGGGCGGAGGTAGAGTCTCCCCCAGCTTTTCCGGCAGGCGACGACTTCCCCAGAAGACATTTTTTCAACCCAAATCATTCTAAGAAAAACTAATGAAAATCCTTGTTACCGGCGGTGCCGGATTCCTCGGTTCCCACCTTTGCGAGAGGCTTTTGAACGAAGGCAACGAAGTCACCTGTCTCGATAACTTTTTTACCGGCAGGAAAACCAATGTCGCGCATTTGCTGGGGAACCCGAATTTTGAGCTGGTGCGCCACGATGTGACCGACCCGTTCAAGTTCGAGGTTGACCAGATTTACAACTTGGCTTGCCCGGCATCCCCGCCGCATTACCAATACAACCCGATCAAGACAACCAAGACTTCGGTCATGGGGGCGATCAACTGTTTGGGGTTGGCGAAGCGGGTCAAGGCGCGGGTGTTTCAGGCATCGACTTCCGAGGTGTATGGGGATCCGGAAATTCACCCGCAGAGCGAGGCGTATTGGGGTCATGTGAACCCGATCGGATTGCGCTCGTGTTACGACGAAGGGAAGCGGTGTGCGGAAACGCTTTTTTTCGATTACCACCGGGAAAATGAAGTGGACATTCGGGTGATCCGGATTTTTAACACTTATGGGCCGCGGATGTTGTCCAACGACGGGCGGGTCGTTTCCAATTTCATCGTGCAGGCGTTGCGCGGGGAAGACCTCACGGTGTATGGGGAGGGGTTGCAGACCCGTTCTTTTTGTTATGTTGACGATTTGATCGAAGGGTTTGTCCGTTTTATGAACCAGACAGAAATCGTTGGGCCGATGAACCTCGGGAATCCTGGGGAATTTACGATGATGGAGCTGGCCGAGATCGTTTTGAAAAAGGTCGGGGGCGCGTCCAAGATCGTTCATCGTCCGCTTCCTTCGGATGATCCCAAGCAGCGGCAACCCGACATCACCCTTGCGAAAAAGCATCTCGGGTGGGAGCCTACTGTGCCTCTCGAAGACGGCATTGAGCGGACGATCGCGTATTTCCGCCAAGCGTTGAAAAAGTAAAAAATTCCAATCCAACCAATCTAAGAAACACTATGAATATCTGCTGTTTAGGAGCCGGGTATGTCGGCGGACCCACCATGGCAATGATCGCCGCCAAGTGCCCAGAAATCACCGTCACGGTCGTGGACACGAACGAAGAGCGCATCGCGAAGTGGAACTCCGAAGAGTTGCCCGTGTATGAGCCGGGGCTTTACGAAATCGTGTGCCAGTCGCGCGGGAAAAACCTTTTCTTTTCGACCGATGTGGATGGGGCGATCCGGAAGTCGGACATCATTTTTGTGAGTGTCGGAACGCCGACGAAGAAGCAGGGGGTCGGGGCTGGGAGAGCGGCGGATTTGCGGTATGTCGAGAGCGCGGCGAGGCGCATCGCGGAGCTTGCGGAGGGACCCAAGATCATTGTGGAGAAAAGCACGATTCCGGTGAAAACTGCGGAGGCGTTGCACACGATTTTGCGGGCGAATTCCAAGAGCGGGCAATTCCAGGTTTTGTCCAACCCCGAATTTCTCGCGGAGGGGACGGCGATGGAAGATTTGCAGGATCCAGACCGGGTATTGATTGGTGGGGAGGAGACCGAAGCGGGGCGCAAGGCCGTGCAGACGCTCGTGGATGTTTACGCGCACTGGATTCCCCGCGAAAAAATCATTACGACGAACCTCTGGTCGTCCGAGTTGTCGAAGCTGGTTGCCAATGCGTTTTTGGCGCAGAGGATTTCTTCGATCAATTCGATTTCCGCGTTGTGTGAAGCGACGGGAGCCGATGTGGATGAAGTGGCGAACGCGATTGGGAAGGACTCGCGGATCGGGTCGAAGTTCCTCAAAGCATCGGTCGGTTTTGGGGGCTCGTGTTTCCAAAAAGACATTTTGAATTTGACCTATCTTTGCCAGCATTTCGGGTTGCCGGAAGTTGCTGCGTATTGGGAGAGCGTGGTGAGGATCAACGATTGGCAGAAGCACCGTTTCACGGCACGAATTGTGAAAGAGCTTTTCAACACGATCACGGGCAAGCGCATCGCGGTTTTGGGTTTTGCATTCAAAAAAGATACCAACGACACGCGGGAAACGGCGGCGATTGCGGTGTGCCAAGACTTGTTGGCGGAAGGGGCAGAAGTTTTGGTTTACGACCCGAAGGTGCCCGAGTCGCTCATCCGTTTCGATGTGTTGGGTTCGGAAACCAACGAGAACTTGAAAGTGGTCGGCAGTGCCGAAGAGGCTTGCAGGGGGGCGCACGCCATCGCGGTTTTGACCGAGTGGGACGAGTTCAAAGATTTGCCGTTCGCGGAAATTTACGAGAGTATGCCCAAGCCAGCGTTCGTTTTTGACGGCAGGAACATTTTGCCGCACGCGAAGTTGCGTTCGGTTGGGTTCCGGGTATTTCCGATTGGCAAGGCATCGACTGGGCCTGTCGGTTGAGGGGGCGGGCGGAAGGTGGTAACTGGCGGTAGTTTTGAGGAGATTGAGTCATGAACGATACGATATTAGTGACCGGAGGGGCGGGGTTCATCGGGGCGAACTTCGTTTTGGAATGGGTTCGCAAGCAAGGCGCGGTGGTGGTCAATCTCGACAAGCTATCTTACGCAGGGAACCGCGAGAGTTTGGCGGCGTTGGAGGGGGATGGTCGGCATATTTTTGTTTGCGGGGATATAGCGGATAGCGTGTTGGTGGGCAAGTTGTTAGAGGAGCATCGCCCGCGGGCGGTTGTTAATTTTGCCGCTGAGTCGCATGTTGACCGCTCCATCCACGGGCCGCGAGATTTTATCCAGACCAACATTGTCGGCACTTTTGAGTTGCTGGAGGTGGCGAAGTCGTATTGGGGAGGATTGCAGGAAGACGAGAAAAAGAAGTTTCGTTTTTTGCATGTATCGACGGACGAGGTTTACGGTTCGCTCAAGCCTGGGGATCCCGCTTTTACCGAGGGCAAGCGATATGAGCCGAACAGCCCGTATTCCGCGTCGAAGGCGGCGAGCGACCATTTGGTGCGGGCGTATCACCACACCTACGGGATGCCCGTTTTGACAACGAATTGCTCGAATAATTACGGGCCGTTGCAGTTCCCCGAGAAGCTGATCCCGTTGATGATCGTCAATGCGTTGGCGGGCAAGGCTTTGCCTGTTTATGGGGACGGGATGCAAATCCGGGATTGGCTGTATGTCGGGGACCATTGCAGTGCGATTGCGCGGGTGCTCGAGGCGGGAGAAGTTGGCGAGGTCTATAACATTGGCGGTTGGAACGAGAAGCCGAACATCGAGATCGTCCATACGATTTGCGACATTTTGGACGAGGTGCAACCGAAGTCCGACGGCAGTTCTTATCGTTCGCAAATCCAGACGGTTACGGATCGTCCGGGGCACGACCGGCGGTATGCGATCGATGCCAGAAAAATCGAAAGGGAGCTCGGGTGGCGTCCTGCGGAAACTTTTGAAACGGGCATCCGCAAGACCGTCCAGTGGTATTTGTCCAACCAGGAATGGGTGAGGAATGTGCAGACGGGCACTTACCGCGATTGGGTCGAAAAGAATTATTCGGGAAGAGAGGCATGAGAATCCTGCTTTTCGGAAAATCCGGGCAGGTTGGCTGGGAGTTGCAGCGGGCGTTAGCACCGTTGGGCGAGGTGGTTGCGCTGGATTCTCGGAGCCGGGATTTTTGCGGGAATTTGGCGGATTTGGAAGGGATCGGGCGGACGGTTTGCGAGGTGCGCCCCGATTGGGTCATCAACGCGGCGGCGCATACGGCGGTGGATAAGGCCGAAAGCGAAAAAGAGTTGAGCGATTTGTTGAACCATCTTGCGCCGGCGGTTTTGGCGAAAGAGGCCGGAAAAATCGGGGCGAGGTTTGTCCATTATTCCACCGATTATGTGTTTGACGGGAGCGGGGATCGGCCTTGGAGAGAAGGGGATCCGACGGGGCCTCTCGGTGTCTATGGGGAGAGCAAGTTAAACGGAGAGAAGGCGATAGCGGTATCTGGGTGCAGGTATTACATTTTTCGGACTTGCTGGGTTTACGCGGCGCGTGGGAAGAATTTTGCGAAGACCATTTTGAAGTTCGCTTCGGGGAGAGAGCGGTTGACGGTGATTGACGATCAGTGGGGGGCGCCGACTGGGGCGGAGTTGATTGCGGATGTCACGGCGCAGGTGTTGGCGGCGGAGAGGGAAGAAGGGAAGAGGGAAGGGGTTTATCATCTCTGTGCGGCAGGGGAAACGACCTGGCATGGGTATGCGACTTTTCTTTGCCAGAAGGCGGCAGAACTCGGAGTCGAGTTGAAAGTGCGCGAGGTGGCACCCGTTCCGACCAGCGAGTTTCCGACCCCCGCGAAGAGGCCTGCAAATTCGCGTCTCTGCATAGGGAAGATCGAAGAAGCATTCGGTTTTTCGTTGCCCGACTGGAGGTTGGGGGTGTCGAGGATGCTCGAAGAAATTTTACCAGAAATCAAATGAACCGCAAAGGCATCGTTCTTGCTGGGGGGTCAGGCTCCCGCCTTCATCCCATCACCATGGCTGTATCCAAACAGCTTTTACCCGTTTACGACAAACCGATGATTTACTACCCGTTGAGCACGCTCATGCTCGCGGGGATCCGAGAAATCTTGGTTATCTCTACGCCGCACGATTTGCCTTCTTTTCGGCGGTTGCTCGGGGATGGCTCGCAGTTTGGCGTTTCGTTTTCTTATTGCGAGCAGCCTAGCCCCGATGGTCTCGCACAGGCGTTTTTGCTCGGCGAGAGCTTCCTTGGGGGGGCATCGGCGGCGCTGGTTTTGGGGGATAATTTGTTTTATGCGAACGACTTGGGGAAAGCTCTCCGGGCGGCAGGGGAGCAGGCGCGGGGGGCGACCATTTTCGGTTATGAGGTGACGAACCCGAGCGATTACGGGGTTGTGGAATTTGATGCGGAGGGACGGGCGATTTCTTTGGAAGAGAAACCGGCGCAGCCCAAAAGCCGGTGTGCGATTCCGGGGCTGTATTTTTACGACGGGCGGGTGAGCGAGTTTGCCAGGAGCTTGAAGCCGTCGTTGCGGGGAGAGTTGGAGATTACGGATTTGAATCGGCTTTACCTCGAAGAAGGGACATTGCAGGTAAAGAAGCTCGGGCGTGGGACGGCGTGGCTTGACACCGGAACGCACGATTCGTTGTTGGAGGCGGGGGATTTTGTGCGTGCGATCCAGAACCGCCAAGGCTTGCGGATTGCTTGCTTGGAAGAAATCGCGTATTCCCGCGGATGGATCACCCCCGAGCAGTTTGCGGCGACAATCGCCCGCCTCGGAAAATCAACCTACGGCGCGTATTTGCGTTCCGTTCAACAAAGGAGCATGGCATGAGAGTAGAACCATTAAAAATCCAGGGGGCGATGCTGATACAGCCCAAGACCTTCGGCGATGAACGAGGCTTTTTTTTAGAGATGTGGAACAGGAAGTCTTACGCGGCGGTAGGGATCGATGTGGATTTCGTGCAAGACAACCACAGTCGCTCGGAGAAGTATGTGTTGCGGGGGTTGCATTACCAAGTGGGCGGGGCGGCGCAGGGGAAACTCGTTTGGGTGTCCAACGGTGCGGTGTTTGATGTGATCGTGGATTTGCGGGAGGATTCCCCGACTTTTGGGAAATGGGACGGCAGGCTTTTGACCGGGGCGTGCCACGAGAGGTTGTGGGCACCGCCTGGGTGCGCACACGGCTTTTTGGTCGTGAGCG
Organism: Chthoniobacter flavus; assembly: GCA_020720945.1. Lineage (GTDB taxonomy): Bacteria > Verrucomicrobiota > Verrucomicrobiia > Chthoniobacterales > DYNR01 > DYNR01. The sequence continues at coordinate 6,886 of DYNR01000086.1, forward strand.
ATTTTGCCGATTTTCACTACAAATGCTCGGATTATTATGCGCCCAAGAACGAGAAATCGCTGTTTTGGAACGATCCAGAAATCGGGATTGACTGGCCGATCCCCGTAGGATTGCAACCCAAACTCGCGCACAAAGATGCGGCGGCGCCCAAGTTTTCCGAATGCGAAAAGTATGCGGCAGGGACATCTCTTGGTTTAGGCTTCCGGTAAGCCAAGTTTTTCCGATGGAACCCCAACCAAAAAATCAGACGGATCTCCGTTTTTCTCGGCGGGAGTTTTTTGCAGCGATGCTCGCGGCGGGTGCGCTTGCCAGTTTGCCAGTTCCTGCCTTTGCCGCCGCCGAGGCAAAAGAAAAAGCCAATGTCCTTTTTATCGGGATCGACGATTTGAAGCCTGTGCTGGGGGCTTATGGGAATCCATATATCAAGACGCCCAACATCGACCGTTTGGCCAAGAGTGGGTGACTTTTACTAACGCACATTGCCAGCAGGCACTTTGCGCCCCATCGAGGGCGAGTCTGTTGACGGGGTTGCTGCCCGACACGACGGGCGTGATTACTTTGAAGACTTATTTCCGAGACACCGCACCGCAGGCGATTACGCTGCCGCAGATCTTTCGGGAAAACGGGTGGACTTCCGTTGGAATCGGTAAGACTTTCCATGTCAAGGAGAAAGAAGAAAACGGGAAGTCGTGGAGCGAGCCTTGGACGCACGGGAACCGGTCGGCGTTGTATGTTGATCCCGACAATGTGCGGGTCATCGAAGACATGGTGGCGAAAAGCGGGGCAAAAACGCCATCCGAGCGGAGGGAGGCGATGGCAAAATACTCCCGTTACGGACCGTCAAGCGAGTGGCCTGATTTGCCTGACAGCGCATTTCCCGATGGGCAATGTGCGGACAACCTCGTTGCACGGTTGAAAAAATTTGCAGAAACGAAGGAGCCATTTTTTCTTGGTGTAGGGTTTATCAAGCCCCATTTGCCGTTCAGTGCGCCTAAAAAGTATTGGGATCTTTACAAACGCGAAGACATTCGGTTGCCCGAGTGGTTGAAAGCACCGGATGGGTCGCCTTCGTTTGTGGTGCATAATTCGCCGGAATTGCGCGAATACTTGGACATAGGGAGAGGGAAAATTTCCGATGAAAAAGCAAAAGAATTGATTCACGGGTATTATGCCAATGTCAGTTTTGTTGATGCGCAAGTCGGCAAGTTGCTCGATGCGTTGGAAGAGTTTGGGTTGGCGAAAAACACGGTGATTGTGTTGTGGGGGGATCACGGGTTTCATCTCGGGGATCACGGGCTTTGGACGAAAATGACCAACTTTGAGCAATCGATGCGGGTGCCTTTGATTATCCATGTTCCGGGGATGAAAAACAAAGGGGAGGTGTGTTCCGCACCGACCGAGTTTGTGGATATTTATCCGACGGTTTGCGAGTTGGCGGGAATTCCTGCGCCGGAATTTCTTGAGGGGGTCAGTCTTCTCCGTTTGTTGGAAAATCCTAAAGCCAAGTGGAAAGAGGCAGCGTTCAGCCAGTTCCAGCGAGACAACGAAGAGGCGACCCAAGTTGCCCCGGCGGGCATGATGGGGTATTCGATGCGGACAGACCGCTACCGTTATACCGAATGGGTCACAAACGACGGGTGGAATTTGCGGGATAAAGAACGGCCTCAATGGAAGCATCCGGCGGAAGGAAACAGGGTGGTGGCGGCAGAGTTTTACGATTACCAGAACGATCCGATGGAGACGCGCAACTTGGTGGATGCCCCGGAATATAAGGAAGAGGTGGAGAAGCATCGGAAGTTGATGGAAGGCGGCTGGCGCGGGGTGCGCGATGCTTTGCTAGGACTTGAATCCGTGAGATAACTGCTGTGAATCTCTGCAATCAATTGGGCTGCAAAG
>DYNR01000355.1 GCA_020720945.1 Chthoniobacter flavus
TTCCAAGCCCTTTCGCTCCAATGCCTTACAGATCTTCTTTGCATTTATCTCGCGGGTTCAGGATTCATTTTTTTGCGCTGCGGCAAACGGCATTTTTGTTTTCGTTTTTCGCCCCGCACCTTGGGCACTCCGCCAGGCTTTCTGTTTTCGACGGCAAAAAAACCATTCCGCACAGGCGGCAGGACAAAGATGCGACCCGGAAGCGGCGTCCCGTTTTCCACCGGTAGGCTTCCGAACCCAGCCACGCCAAAACGATCGCCCCCAAAAAAAGCGTGAGATAAAAAAACACAAACCATGTCGTTTCAACGGTTAACACGGGGAGCTCCTCTCTTTGGTTTCCGGTTAATCGGCATACACGGACAAATGCGCCCAGCGGATCGAAGGACTGTTTTGCGATGCGGGGAAAACGGCTTTGCGCAATGCGGATTCGATTCGGCGATCCCACTCGGCAACCCCGCTTGGCCGTTCTAAAAAAAGAGCTACCAGTTTGCCATCGGGATCAATCCCTGCCAACAGGCCGGCGGGGCGCAAGGAACCGGCGTCCGCCGATGCGGGGAGAGGGAATCCTGGCGGCAAAGCGATTTCGCTGAAATCTCCGGAAACACGCACAGGGCAGTCCCCGTTTTCCGTGTCTTCCCTCATGGTGCTAGATTCGGTTGATTCAATTGCAACATCGACGGGGCCAAGCACTTTCAGTCCGTTTGATGCCGGGGTTTCGGCGGTTGCTAGCGGGCGCAACAAAGCGGCACCCCGGTCGAAGCTAGGTTCGTATTCGACCACGCTAGATTCCCCCGCCAAACGATGGTCGGGGATTGTGGAAGCAAATAGCGAGGGATCTGAAATTGCCATCCACGGGCCCGAAGAGGCGAACGCTCCAGGATTTTCCGGTAAAACATAGACGGAAACAGGACGGAAAACGCGGGTTTGAGGCTCCGGATAGATCAGACGAAAAAAGAGTAGTGCCCCCAGATGAAATGCGGCGGCCACGGCGATCATCGCGGGTAGCATCAGGTGGACATGATGTCCTTCCCTCCACCGGAAAACCAAAGTCCGAGAGCGCGCCGCCATGGGAACTCACCGTTTCGGGTCCGTGGCGAGAACCACTGGAATGCCCGCTTCCAACCCGATATTTGTGACTTGCAAAACCAAATCGTAGGATGCCGCGCGGTCTGCTTTTACCACCAGCGTCCCCGGCTTTTCCTCTTCTTTTAACGCCGCAGCAAACTCTCCTGGCGTCATTTCATTATTCCCGTAAAAAATCGTTTCTTTCGGTGGTCCGGTCACGCTCACCACGCGCGGATTTTTTTGCGGAGCCAAAAGAAAGGGAGACTGGGGGACTACAACTGCCACTCCCGGCTGCAATAAAAACGAAGTGCTGAAAACAATCAGGAGAGATAAAATGAACGCAACATCCAGCACGGGAGCGAGATACAAAAAACCGGGGCTGATCTGCGTGTTTCTTTTTAACTTCATCGCAATCAAGAATCGCGGTGGCGCCCAGAGGCCAAAACCATTTGGACTACTTCGATTCCCGCCCGTTCCATTTCTCTCAAAAACCCGTCGAGTCGCGCGGCGAGGTAGGAATAGGAAACGAAAGCAGGAATTGCCACGGCGAGGGCCGCCGCCGTGGTGATCAAGCTCTGATAGACTCCACCGGCGATTTCCGCAGTCGTCGCGTATCCACCTTGCGAGGAAATGCGGAAAAAAGCATCGAGCAAACCCAAGACAGTTCCGAGCAGGCCCAAGAGGGGGGTGACATACGCCAGCATTGCCAGCAGGGGCAAGTTTCTTTCGAGTTTTGGGATTTCGAGTTGACCGGCTTCTTGGGCGATCACCCGCAATTCCTGCGAGGAAGTGCGGTGCCGCAACAGCACGGAATGAGCGACTTGCGCCACGGGCCCAGGAGTTGTCGCACACTCTTCAACAGCCTCCGCCATGTGTCCTTTTTCAACTAAATTCGCGATCCCGCGCAAAAAATCTCCCGTGTGGATTGTCGCTCGATGGTAATAGATCAAGCGTTCGAGAAACGCTCCCAAAGCCATAATGCTCGCGAGCAGAATCAACCACATGATCGGCCCACCTTTCTGAAAAATCTCTAACATGACAAAGCGGCGATTATCCCCAAAACCCTTCCTCCTGTAAACCTAAAAAGAGAGTTCCAAATCCTCTCGTAAATTTTAAAAACACGAAGAGCGAGGTTGCTTCGTTTTCTTTCTTCTTGAGTCGCAAAGTGCCTTGGGGTGCGAAATCATTCCTCCGGACACAAAAAAAGCTTCGCATCCTATACGGAGAATTCACGGATTCATTTT
>DYNR01000087.1 GCA_020720945.1 Chthoniobacter flavus
TCCTTGCTTCATTCTGCGCATTGGCCGTGCCACCGGGATGTGAAAACGCGTCACATTCTTTCGGGGCAGCGGATTCCCAGCACAGAAAGGCCGTGCGAAAGAACTTTTGCGGTCGTTTCACAAAGGACTAAGCGGCTGTCTCGCAACGCCGCCTCGGCTTTCAAAACCGGGCAGGCCTCGTAAAAACTGTGGAAAACATTGGCGAGGTCGTAAAGGTAGTTCGCCAGCAAATTCGGGCGAAAATCCTCCAGCACTTCCGGCAAAATTTCACCGTATTGCAAGAGCTTGAGCCCGAGCAAACGCTCCTCTTCTTTGCCAATAACGACAGCCTTCCCCGCAGATTCCCACCCCGCTTCCGCTTTGCGAAAAATAGAGCGAATCCTCACATAGGCATTCTGCAAATACGGTGCGGTATTCCCTTGAAACGCCAACATTTTATCCCAAGAAAACACATAATCCGTCATCCGGTGCTGGCAAAGTTCCGCGTATTTCACCGCCCCGACCCCGATCATTTCCGCGATGGATTCGAGCTCTTCGGCGGGCAATTCGGGATTTTTTTCGCAAATGATTTTTCGCGCCCTCTCGACGGCTTCCGCCAGAACATCGCCGAGTTGGACATTCTCCCCCGAACGGGTTTTCATGATTTTGCGGTCGTCGCCCAAAATGCTGCCAAACGCAATGTGGTTGGTTTCGGTCGCAAAACCCATTTTTTTTGCCGCCTCGAAAACTTGCTGGAAATGCAATGCCTGCGGGGCTCCGGTCACATACCAAACCGCATCGGGATTCCACCGCTCCTTGCGGTATGCAAGCGTCGCCAAGTCCGTCGTCGCATACAAAAAACCCCCGTCGCTTTTCCGGACCAGACACGGCTTGTCTCCCAACGCAGGGTTGTCCCGGAAAAAAATGCAAACGGCACCCTCGCTGATTTCCGCCAACCCCGAAGCAAGCAACTCATCCACCATCGGGGCGAGACGCCCGTTGTAAAAACTTTCGCCGAGATGCTCATCGAAAGAAACATCCAGAAACCGGTAGAGCTTCTCAAACTCCCGCCACGACAACGCCACGGTCTGCTTCCATATCTCCAAATTTTCGGCATCGCCTTGCTGGAGTTTCACCAACTCCGCGCGCACCTCCTTCGCCATCTCGGGATCGGACGCTTCCCGTGCCGTCACTTCGCGGTAAAGCCGCAAAAGCTCAGGAACGGGCGCAGTCTCGAGTGCGGAGCGATCGAGCAAATGCTTCCACCCGTAAATGATTTTTCCAAACTGCGTCCCCCAGTCTCCGAGATGATTATCGGTAATGACCTCATGACCGAGAAAACGGGCGATCCGCGCGAGAACATCGCCGAGAATCGTGCTGCGGATATGGCCGACATGCATCGGTTTTGCGACATTGGGCGAACTGAAATCGACGACAATCCGCTTCGGCGTTTCCGCTTTCGCCACCCCCATCCTCGCGTCGCCCGCCAGTTTTTGCACCCACTCCGCCAACGGTCCGACCTTCAAACGAAAATTCAAAAATCCAGCACCTGCTACCTCCACGCTCTCACACAAATCTCCGACTTCCAAATTTTCGAGGATCTGTTGCGCGACCGTCCGCGGTGGCTGCTTGCGGGCTTTTGCCAAAACCATCGCCGCGTTGGACTGGTAATCGCCAAATCGCAAATCGGTCGATGGGACAATGGCGGCACTTTCTGGAGGCAACCCTGCTTTGTTCAATGCTTCGACCAGACGGTCGCGGAGGATGATTCTAACTGACACGAGTGTTTTTTCGTTTTCCCGGTTTGCCCGGTTTAATTTTTTTGGCTGTGGGTCCTGAAAACAGCCATGATCGCTTCTGCATCAGGTGCACCGGCAAGTTCCCCTCGCACATTGCGGTCGTTCAGGAACTTGGCGATCGCTGCCAGCGTCCGCAAGTGCGCCTGGAATTGATCTTTGGGAACAACGAAAAGAACAATAAAATTCACGGGCGCATTGTCCAAAGAATCAAACTCGATTCCTTTGCTGGACTTTGCAAAACAGGTGACGACTTCCTCCACGCAGTCCATGGAAGCATGGGGGATGGCGATGCCGAACCCGATCCCCGTGCTCATGGTCTCTTCCCTTTGCCGCAAAGCCTCCAACACTTTGTCCCGGTCTTCCGCACGAATGGCGTTCCCTGAAACCAAAAAATCCACGATTTCGGGAATGGCTTCCCAGCGTCCCGTGGCTTTCAGTTCGGAGATAATCCGATCCGGCGAAAGCAAGTTGACAAGCGTCATAGTTTAAACAGTTCTCTTGTTTTAGCGGTTTCTGTTTTCTTGGCAAGAGGATTCGTCAATCTAAAACTGCGCCGGTTTGCGCATTGGTGATCGAAAACTTCTCGGGGTGAAGCAAAGGGTCGGACCGAAAACTCAAGCGCCCTTGGTAGCGGCGTTCGATGTCCACGAGCAACTCCTCGTCTTCTTTGCGCAAACGCTCGAGCAATGCGGGATGCACGATCACGCGAAACTCATGCACCTTGTCTTGGTGCTTGCTCATGAGGGCGTGCAAGGACCGCTGCAACTCGACGCTCATGGTGATCGGAGACTTGACCATGCCTCGCCCGTTGCATTGCCCGCACACTTCATACTGCGAACTCGATAAACTTTCTGCCGCCCTCTGCCGGGTCATTTCCATCAAACCGAGCTGGGAAATCGGCAACACATGCGTGCGGGCTTTGTCCCGCTTGAGGCGGTCTTTCATCCGCTGGTAAACCGCGTTCTGGTCTTTGCGGAATTTCATGTCGATGAAATCGCCGATGATAATACCCCCGATGTTTCGCAAGCGGAGCTGCCGCGCAATTTCGTCTGCCGCTTCCAAGTTGGTCTGGAGAATCGTCTTTTCCATGTCTTTGGAACCTTTGTTTCTCCCCGTGTTGACATCGATGGCGATGAGTGCCTCGGTTTCGTCAATCACAATGTAGCCACCGCACGGCAACCAAACTTGCCGGTGAAACGCTTCGGCAATTTGCTTGTTGACACCGAACTCGTCAAAAATATGCGACTTGCCGCGGTATAGCTGCACCCGCGCCTTGGACCTCTTGGAAATTTGCCCGACCAGTTCCTGCATCCTCAGGCACGCTTTTTCGTCGTCGATATAAACCGCATCCACATCGTCGGTCAAAAAATCGCGGACAGTCCGCTCGACTAAATCGGGTTCTGTAAACAAGGTGACGGGCGCTTTTTTGTCGTCCATCCCCTGCCGCACTTGCTCCCATTGCTCCAACAGCAAATTCAAATCCCGCACAAAAAAACGCGCCCTTTGCCCTTGCCCCACCGTGCGGATAATCACCCCCATGCCTTCGGGCAAATCGAGGTCGTAAAGGATCTTGCGCAACCGATCCCGCTCCTTGGGATCATCGATTTTTCGCGAAATACCGCACTGGTCGTTGTATGGCATCAAAACGAGATACCGCCCCGCCAAACTGATGTCAGTCGTCACCCGCGGACCTTTGTTGCTGATCGGCCCCTTCTTGACTTGCACCATGATTTCCGAACCGATGGGATAAATCGTCGGCACATCCTTGGCGGTTATTTTCTTCATCTTCTTGCCGGCATTTTTGCGGACGACCGCCTCGACCCCATTATCCAAAGTCGCAGGAATCGCATCCCAAAATTGCAAAAACGCATTCTTGTCCAACCCGATGTCCACAAACATCGCCTTGATGCCTACCTCGATGTTCCTGACAACCCCTTTGTAAATCCCGCCGACGATATTCCGGTCGGTATCCCTCTCCGTATTGTATTCTTCCAGTTTGTTGTTCTCTAATAATGCAACCCGCCGCTCGAGCTTTTCGGAATTGACTATCAGTTTTACGCCGTTGCTCTTGGGACGCAGCCCCAAGAATTTCTTTATGATTTCTAACATCTTGATCAATTTGGTTAAAATATGGTTAATTGTTGACTCTCGGTTTTTCCCAAAACGATTATTGGGCGTTTTCCTTCTTCTTCGGGGGGCGACGGAAATTGTCGAAAAATCTGCTGATCGGATTTTTGTTGTTTTTGACCTTGCCTCGTTCGTCGGCTTCGGCGCGAATGTTTGGGGCTTCGGTCGGTCTGGCCGCTTGCCCCGCCGGAGTGGGCACATTGCCCGCCGCCGCATCCGCCGCATTCGCGGGAGGTGCCTCCGCCGTGGTCGCCGCTGGGATCGGCCTCCCAAAATCCACCGAAGCGACATGCTTGAAGTTCCCCTTGGCGGGTTCCATCGGCTCGATCTTCATGTTGGCCAAGGCTCCCCCGTCATCCAACTTCATCGCATCTTCTAAAATTTTTCCAGCGATCGGCGCAGCAACGGCTCCCCCCGCATGCCCCCCTTCCACCATCACGCAAACCGCATACCGCGGGTTCTGGTAAGGCGCAAACGCGATAAACCACACCCGGTTGTCTTTCACCTTCCCCCGCATGAATTGCGCCGTGCCCGTCTTCCCTGCCACTTCCATCCCCTTGATCCTCGCCCTCCCAGCCGTCCCTCCCGCCTCGTTCACGACCTTCCACATCCCCCGCCGCACCTGCTCGATCTGCTGCGGACTCAACCCTCCATCTGCAACCAAATCCGCCCGCACTTTAGGCTCTGGCTGAAAAACCACTTTCCCATCCTGCTCCACCACTTTATCCACCAATCGCGGATAATACGAAATCCCCCCATTGGCAACCGTCGCCGCCACCAACGCCATCTGCAACGGCGTCGCCAAGACGAACCCCTGCCCAATCGAAGTGTTCGCCGTGTAACCGCTACTCCACCGATGCTCGGGATAAAATTTTTCAAGCCACTCCTTGCCCGGCAAAATCCCCGATGCCTCCCCCGAAAGCGGTACCCCCGTTTTTTGCCCCAACCCCAGCATATTCCCCGTCGAAACGATATAGTCGATCCCCGCCACATTTCCCATCTGATAAAAATACGAGTTGCACGAAGCCTTGATCGCCTGCTGCAAATCAACCGTCCCATGCACATGGTGGCACTTCATAAAAAACGCCCCGTATTGCACCCCGCCCGAACAGTTAAAACTCCGCTTCGTCGCCCCTGCCCGCAAACCCGCCAAAGAAATCGGAATTTTGTAAGTCGAGCCTGGCGCATACCCGCTGAGCGCACGATTCACCAACGGGTCCGCCTCGTCCGCCTTTAACGCCTTCCAGTCTGCCGCCTTGATGGACGGAATGAAAATGTTCGGGTCGAAGGACGGGACGGATGCCATCGCCAATATGTCCCCGTTGTTCGGGTCCACCACGACCGCCGCCCCGCGCCCCACCGAACGCAATGCTTTCTCCACGATGCTCTGCAACCGCGCATCGATCGTCAAACTCACATTGGCCCCTTGCTTGGGCTGAATCCGCCGCACCTCCCCCGTCACATTCCCCTTCACATCCCTCTCCCGAATGCTCACCCCCGCCGTCCCCTTCAAATAATCGTTCATATACAACTCGATCTGCGAACGCCCCTCCATGTCGGGTTGGTAATAGTTAAACTTCTTTGCCTCCGCCATGTTCGTGTCATTGGGCATCCCCGTATATCCCAAAATATGCGAAGCCAACGCCTTGTAGGGATACAGCCGGTTCGCCGCCACTTCGACCCTCACCCCCGGCAACCCAATGTTGTTTTCCTGCAACCGGACCATCGTTTCGTAATCGATGTCTTGCATGTAATTGAACGGGATTTGCGCCTGCTTCTGGTAGTGCTTCTGCATCCTGGCAGAATTGTAATCCTTCGCCAAATTCAACTGCTTGAGTCGCGGCACGACCATCTTTTCTACCACTTCTTCGACATCTTCGATTTTGAGCTGTTTCGGCATCCCATGCACCGTCCCACGATAAGTCTTCAACGGCGGTTGCCCAAACTCCTTCCGATACGCCCGCACCAATTCCGGCAAATCAAAATCCACATTAAATGATGCCCCGTTCTCCACCAGCTTCACCCCATTGCGATCCAAAATCTCCCCCCGGACCGCCGGCAATCGCACCGTCACCTGCGAACGATTCCTTATCCTTGCCGTATATTCTTCCCCCCTAGCGATTTGCACATACCACAACCGTGCGCTCAACACCGCCAACGCCCCCAAAAACACCGCGCCCAAAACAAAAACCCGAAGTCTTCCTGTCTCTTCGCTCATGAAAATGCTGACTCGTTTTCGTCTTGGTCTTCTTTTGCCCCTAAAAACTTAAAGAACAACAAAAAAACCGGAGACACTGCCATCGCCACCACCGCAGGAATCAATATCCTCCACACCACCCCATCAGACCACTGCAACCCCGAACTCTCAAACCTCCGAAATGAAATCAAAATGTATTGCAACAACGGCAACACCGCCGTGCTCAACCCTGCCATCACGCTCAAAAGCCACCACTGCCCTCTCAAATAAACTTCCCGCACCCCCTGGCACACCGCCCCTACGAACAAAAAATACAGGATCCCAACCCCGAACGCAATCTCCGCTCTCCCGTCCACCACCTGAAACTGCATGATGTCAAACAGGAACCCCGTGGAAAATGCCAGCAACAACATCAGAGGATAATTAAAAAACAACGCCCCAATACAAAACATCAACGGCACAAACTGCAACCTCGCCCCCCCAAATCCCGCCAACGGCGGCAACAGCTCCTGAAACAAAAACATCAGGAAAATGCTGATCACCAAAAGAAAAAATAAAATCAAATCTCTCATCGCACGATGATAAATACATCTTTGATGGAAGAAAGATCGACGGCGGGGCGGAGAATCGCTTGCCCGTCCAACGCCCGAGGATGAAACGACACCACTTCACCGATCCGCAAATCTGCGGGGAACACTCCCCCTTCCACACTGGAACTCACCACTTTGACCCCAGCTTCCACCGGCGCCAACTTGCTCAAAAAATTCAGCTCGATCTCCCCTTGCGGATCATTCGAAACCCTGCGTCCTTGCGTGAGCCCCCGTTCTTGCGTCCCTTCGATCTTCGCCCCTACCTTGCAGTTTTCGTCCGTAATCAAAAGCACCGTGCAAAGCGATTTGGAAACACTGATCACCTTGCCAACCAACCCGTCTTCCGTAATCACGGGCATATCCACCTCCACCCCGTCATCGAACCCCCGGTTGATCCGCAAGTTGTTCCACCAAGTGGAAGCATCCCTGGAAACGACCCTCCCCGCCAAAAGATGGAAGCGCGTCTTCCTCACAAAACCCAAAGCATCCCGCAAATTGTCGTTCTCTTCTTTGAGTCCTTCAGACACCTGCAAACTCGCCCGCAACTGCCGGTTGTCCACCCGCAACTGCTGGTTCTCCGCCTCCAGCTCTTCCAAACTTTTTAGCCCTTCCCCGACAGCCCCGATCTGGTCGCGCACGCTACTGCCCGTTTTGAGCACCGGTGCCGTGTAATCAAAAAACGCCGACTGCAAATCCCGCACGCTATCCGTCCCCAGCAAAGTAATGAGCGTGAGCACCAAAACGGCAATCCCAAACAACACGAGATTTAGCTTCGACATGAACAGCGATTCCTGGTTTGCGACAAAGGAAAAAGCAACCCCGCCCAACTCCCCGAAGGACGACGCCCCGCACGAACCCTTTGCCTAGCTACGGCATCAAGAAGAACGGTGCGAACGGTCATTTGCGGATACCGCCCGCAAAAACTTCAGTTCGGAAAGTGCCTTGCCCGTCCCGATCGCCACCGCGCTCAACGGGTCTTCCGCCACATGGACAGGCAACCCCGTTTCCTCCGCCAGCAACCGATCGAGCCCGCGCAAAAGCGCACCCCCACCCGCCAACACCAAACCCCGATCCACCAAATCTGCAGAAAGCTCGGGCGGACAACGCTCCAGCGTAATCCTCACCGAATCAACAATGGTCGATATCGGTTCCGACATCGCATCCCGCACCTCCTGCGAAGAAATCGTGATCGTCTTGGGCAACCCGGCCACCATGTCGCGCCCCTTGACTTCCATCGTCGATTCTTTTTCCAAAGGATACGCACTCCCGAGCTTGATCTTCAACTCTTCCGCCGTCCGCTCCCCGACCATCAAATTGTATGCCCTCTTCAAATACTGCGCGATCGCTTCATCCAACTCGTCACCAGCAACCCGCACGCTCCGGCTAAACACAATCCCAGAAAGCGATATCACCGCCACTTCCGTCGTCCCTCCCCCAATGTCAACAATCATGTTCCCTGCCGCATCCTGCACCGGCAAATCCGCCCCGATCGCCGCCGCCATCGGCTCTTCGATCAAATGCACTTCCCGCGCCCCTGCATGCGTGGCGGATTCTTTGACCGCCCTCTTCTCGACTTCGGTAATACCGCTCGGCACCGCGATGACCACCCTCGGGCGAACCATCCGCCGCCGGTTGTGGACCTTGCTGATGAAGTGCCGCAACATCGCTTCCGTGATCTCGAAATCCGCAATCACCCCGTCCTTGAGCGGACGAATCGCCACGATATTCCCCGGCGTCCTCCCCAACATCCTCTTGGCCTCGTCGCCTACCGCCAAAACTTTATTCGTCCCTTGCTGGACGGCCACGACCGATGGCTCCCGCAAAACCACCCCGTGATCCTTCAAAAACACGAGCGTGTTCGCCGTCCCCAAATCGATCCCTATGTCGTTCGAAAAAAATCCTAATATGCTATCTACCATATACTTGAATGAAAAAATGTGAAATCTGCTTTGCGAGATGGCAACCAAAACCCAGCAAAAAAAGGCCCGCCCGCACTCGCCCCACTCTGCTTGCCGTTTCTCTCTTAGTCAAGCAGAGAAAACTCGCAAAAAGAATTT
>DYNR01000088.1:0-7413 GCA_020720945.1 Chthoniobacter flavus
CCAGACAGCACCCCCTTGCGACTAAATCAAGAAATGCTGAGCAACTCTGGGGCGATGTCGGTCCGTTGCACGACTCCCAACAGCTGCCTCGCCCGAGTGACCCCCAAAACAAAAGATACCTTCGCCCCAAACGGCGCTTTTCCCAATTTTTCCCAAGCCGGAAAACCGACGACAATCACCGCCCTGCTCTCCAACCCCTTCGCCTTTTGGATGGAAGAAAGAAGCACTCCAGACACCCCCGCTCGCGCAAGAGGAATCCCGTTGATTTTTTCCGAATCCATCCACTTCGGGCGAAACCTGCTCGTGGGATACAAAATCAAAACTTCCTGGGGTGCGCACCGTTCGTAAGCGTTCTTGCACCAACCCGCAAGCAGACGACCTACCGCCGACTTTTCCTCGGCATCCGACCCCGCTTCCTCAAAAATCGGCGACTCCCCGGCAACGATTTCATCCCCGCTCTTCATGTCGCGTAAAATCTCCCGCGTATCCGCATCCTCTAGCCTGCGAAAATACTCGATCAAAGAATGCGTATAGCGGACGGGATTCCGCAACCGCACCTTGCACAACCCAGGAAACAACCCGGCAATTTTTCCTATTTCAAACTTCGACGCATCGCGGGCAAAATGACGCTGGCAGACATCGTATCCGATTGCCAGGCTAGGCTCGCCCCGCAACAACGAACGGTAAATCTCCCACCACCCCCCATTCCTTTCGTCCGCACCCACTTCGGGATGATACTCGGTATCGTGATCTTGCGCCTCATCCACCACCAAAGCATCGTATTTTTCCCCGTCGCCCAACTTCCCTACCACCTCTCGCAATAACCTGGGAACCAATGCGTTAAAAATATTTGAAACCTCGGCACGATCCGCCAATTTCACCTCAGGAAATGTCTCTCCCGCCTTCTCATACATCTGGCGCGCCAAACTCTCGTAGCTATACACATCGATCTGCCCGGCGGAAGACCTACCCATCAACGCCCGCACCGCAACCTCGAGACCGAGATTGTAAGTCAAAAACAAAACCCTCTTCCCCTCCTTGGCCCACCGAAAAGCTTGCTCAAACAGCAACCATGTCTTTCCCGTCCCCGGACCTCCGGAAAAAGCCAACCTCGGGTTTTCTTCCAGCGCGTCAAGCAACTCGTATTGCGCCGCACTCATACGCTCCAACGAACGATCAACAAAATCGAGATCCCGCTTGGTCGCCCCGCCCCGCAACTCGGAAAAATAAAGGGAAAAAACCATTTCCTTCACCGCAGCTTCACTCTCTTTTTTCACACGGGAAAGCGGCAAAACATTCTTTTCCCACCACAGGGAAAAATTCTCTAAGTCGTTGGCATCCAATATCCCTTCCCTCGGCATTTCCTGATAAAACCCGCCATCGTGCGGGATCCGCACATCGGGTAACCCGAGGCCGCGATGGATGTAAGGTGCGGTCAAACGGCATTTCTGCGCCTCTTTTTGCACGGCTCTGACCACCCCCCGACAAACCCTGTCTCGCTGGATCAGCGGACACTCTTTTTTGTTTGTCGCATACTGGCGCGTTTTGGGGTCGTAAGTTACCGCTCCCCCTTTCACCTCCAAAACCAGCAACGCACTCCCAGGCCCAAAAACTAAAAAATCCCCCTCCCCTCCAGTTCCCTCCAAATGGTAATAATGCCCCCACCGAAAAGCAAATTCGTCGGGCAACCTCTGCAAACAAGCCGCAACCTTCGCCTCGGCAGCGTTCCACTCTTCTTTGTCCGAGTGCATAGAAATACAACGCGCCATAGCCCCCCATTCTCGCAAAAAGCACCCCGCCCCGTCAATCCATCGTTTGCCGGTAACGCTTGACCGCAACAAAAAGCGCAAACACGAGAAAAACCCCGATCGCCGCGATTTCTCCGGCCACATCTCCCATCCCTGCCCCCTTGAGCATCACCCCGCGAACAACACGCAAAAAATGCGTCAACGGCAAAACTTCCCCGAGCCATTGCGCCCAACCAGGCATCCCCAAAAACGGGAACATAAACCCTGAAAGCAAAATGGACGGCAAAAAGAAAAAAACCGACATTTGCACGGCCTGCAACTGGTTGGCCGCCACGCTGGAAAAAGTCACTCCGACCGACAAGTTAGCCGCGATAAATACCGTAACAGCAAGGAATAATGTGAAAAATGCCCCGCCCGTTGGAACAAGGAAAAGATACCTCGCAGCCAACAAAATCAAAACGACTTGCAGGTAGCCGACAAGCAGGTAAGGCACGATTTTTCCGACCATCACTTCGATGGGTCGCACGGGCATGGAAAGCAAATTTTCCATGGTGCCACGCTCCCTTTCCCTCGTGATCGCCAGCGAAGTAATCATCACCATCGTCAAAGTCAATATCACCCCCATCAACCCTGGAACAATGTTGTATTGCGAGATGGCTTCTGGATTGAATCGCGGATGCACAATCACATCGACGGGCGGAAGCGACGGTATCAAATCCGCAAACCCTCCCCGCAAATCGCGGTTCCACGCCATCGCCGCAACGGACTGGAAAACATTGATGGCGTTGCCCGCCGCCAACGGGTCGGTGGCATCTGCTTCCAACAAAATCGCGGGGCGGTCTCCCCGAAGCAAACTCCTCTCAAAATCCGCCGGAAAATGGACGGCGAACAACGCCTCCCCAGAAAGCAACGCCTCGTCTGCTCCCCGTTCGCTAACCCCTCGCCCAATATGAAAATAACCGCTGTTTTCAAGCGCATAAAGGAAAGTTTGCACCATCTCTCCCCCGCCTCCCTGCACCACTACCGCCGGCAAATTTTTCGGGTTGGCGTTGATGGCAAAACCGAACAACACGAGCTGGATAATCGGGAGCCCAACCATCATCCCAAAAGTCAAACGATCCCTCCACATCTGGATAAACTCCTTGCGCACAATCGCTAACGCCCGTTGTAAAAACTCTTTCATTTCCCGAAATTATCCGCGCTCTTGCCCATGAGATAAATGAACACATCTTCGAGGCCAGAAGGGATCGCCTGGCACTGCATCCCTTCTCCCGCTTCGCCGCGGACGGCCGCCTCCAGCGCCACCGCGTCGCTTCCGCTGGCGTGCAGCGTGTTCCCAAAAATCGTGACCTGCTCGACCCCATCTCTCCGCTTGAGACTCTCGGCCAGTGCCGCCACTTTTTCTCCGCTCACCTGCCATGTATGCAGCCCTGCGCCCCGGATGACTTCTGCGACAGTCCCTTTTGCAAGCATTTGCCCATAAGCTAAATACGCGATCCGATGGCAACGCTCCGCCTCATCCATGTAATGGGTCGTCACCAAAACGGTCAGCCCCCGCGCTGAAAGCTGGTGGATCAAATCCCAAAAATCCCTACGCGCCTTCGGGTCAACCCCGGCCGTCGGCTCGTCGAGCAACAACAGCTTGGGATCATGCAACATACACGCGACCAACGCCAAACGCTGCTTCCACCCGCCGGAAAGCATCCCCGCAAGCTGTTTCCTGCGCCCTCCCAACCCGTGCTCTTCGAGTGCCGCCGCAATTTTTTCCTTCCTGTTTTCAAGCCCATAAACCCGGGCCACAAAATCTAAATTCTCTTCAACCGTGAGGTCTTCGTAGTAGCTGAATTTTTGCGTCATGTAACCGACCTGTCGCTGGATTTCCTTCCTCCCGGAACGAAAGTTGATCCCCAGGCAAGTCCCCTCCCCACCATCCGCCTCCAACAGACCGCAAAGAGTCCTGATAAATGTTGTTTTCCCGCTGCCGTTGGGTCCCAAAAAACCATAAACTTCGCCTTCTTCGACCCGCAAAGAAATCGAATCAACCACCTTCCGCCCTGAAAAAATTTTCGTGACTCCACGGACATCGATTGCGGGAAGCCTCTCCACTGCTTCTCCCGCTTTCATTTCTTGAAGGCTCTGACTTCAACGGGTTGCCCCGGATGCAACCCCTTGGCCACCTCCGGCGAAAAACTCGCCTCCGCCATAAAAACAAGCTTCTCGCTGTGCTCGGTGCTAAAAATAACAGGCGGCGCATACTCTGCCTGCGTCGAAATAAATGTGATCTTGGCTTCCAGCTTCGCCTCTCCCGAAAAAACTTCGACCCCTTGCCGCATCGCAAGACCCGGCACCTCTTTTTGCGGAACATAAAACCGCACGCGGACTTCGCCGGGCGGAAGAAGACTCACCACGGGTTTCCCCTCCGCGACCCGCTCTCCGCGGCGATAATAAACATCGTGGACCAACCCCGCAACCGGTGCCTTTTGCGCTTTTTCCTCCAACCTCCAACGGGCTTCCTCCACCTGCGCCTGGAGTGCTTTCACCGCAGAACCCAAAGCCGCCAACTCGTCGGGCCGCCCCCCCAACGAAGCCATCTGCTGCAAGGAACCAAGCGCCGCAACAACCTCTTTCAACGCGTGATCCAATGCCCGATTCAAGTCGAGGTTTTGCTCCGTCACCACCTGGGTTTTGAAAAGCTCAATCGACCTCGCGAGTTCTTGCCCCGCAAACACTTGCATAGCTTGCGTCGCCGCCTTCGCGTGCTGCACCACCGCCACCTCTTCCGCCCGCCACCCTTTTTTCGCATTTTCTAAGTTGAACTGCGCCTGCTCCAAAAGCCCCGCATATTGGTCGAGTTTGTATTTCGCCGGACAGGGGTCTAGCTGAAACAACTGCACCCCTTCTTCGACCCACGCCCCTTTTACCGCATCCACTTGAAACAGTTGCCCTGAAACAGGTGCTGAAACTTGCACATATTCACCGAGAATATACCCCTGAAAACCTCCCCGCTCCGAATCTCCACACGAAACCAAACCAACAAAACACGCAAACGGCAAAACCCTCAAACAACGCATCAAAAAAATCGGGAGCGACATACTCTTCCCCTTCTTTCAGATGCCCCCCGCAAGCGCAAGGAATATCCCTGCCGGTGTCGGCGAGCGAACAAAACTGGACAGCGTTTCAATCAATCCTGGAAAACCCCCTGTTCGACCGGCCCAATGCGAGGAACCGACCCCGCCCTCTCCCGCTTCTGCAACCACTCGATTTTCTGCAACGGAAAAGCCGAACACCCTGCAACACTCAAACTCAAGTGGTAGATGCGGTTGGCAAAATTAAACTCGCCCGCAGCATCGGCAATCCCCCCCAAATACTCGTAGGGCATCGCAGAAAAAGGATCGAGCAAAACCCCGTCAAGCGCATTCGCATAAGCCTCCTGGTGACGCCCCGCCTGCGATTGTGCAGACGCCAAACGCAAAAGCGGATACCGGTCCCCCGGCAACAGCCAACTGGCTTGCTCAAAACACCAGATCGCTTGCCCCAACGCCTCCTTTTTTTTATCAGAATTTCTCGTCCGCCGCGCCCGCTCCAACCACATTTCACCGACCGCCATCTGCAAGTTTCCGTTCCTCGAAACTTGCACAACCTCTTCATCGGCAAAGTCCTGCGCCCGTTTCATGTTCCCGGAACCCACCGCGTTCTGGATCTGGGTCCGCCGGACTTCATCGAAAAAAAACGGCGCCGAAAAATAGAGCGCACTCGCCCCCGATACAAAAACGAAAACGCCGATTCCCAAACGCCGCAAAACCGCCCATCCCCCTCCCTTCTCCCCCTCCTCAGATTCCACTTTCAACCCAACTCCCGCCGATAAACCCAACACGCAAAACGCCAAAAAAGAGTTCGCCGCCAACTGCATATTGAAATCAAAAAACGAATGCGCGGCGTAAACGGCCAAACAGGAAAGCGAACCTATGCAAATCGCGACTTCCGTGCTCTGCGGAAAATCTTCTTTTCTCATCGCTTGCAACCTCGCATCCACCACCCGCAACCCGCTCCCAAAAAACAAAACAAGTGCCAGCAACACGAGGCTTCCAGCAACCACGCCTCCCTCCGCAAACAGCTGCAACCAGTCGTTATGCAAATACACCGGCTCGCTGGGCCCCGATCGCGGCGACCGAAAAAAACGGGCGTAATCCCCTCCGCTCCCAGGCCCCGTCCCCACCGCTGGCTCCATCTGAAACTGCCGCACCCCAGATTTCCATGTCACCATCCGAAAGTCGTCCTCCGCAACCATTTCCAGCCTCTCTTGCACGAGCAAATTGCTCCCCACCAAATACAATCCCCCGAGCGACAAACCGCAAATCAACGCCACCAGCAAAACCAAAACCCCTCCCCGATATTTCCCTCGCGCCCGCGTCCGCACCAACACAAACAACGACAGCAAAAGAAAAAACAACAACCCCGCACCCAACCCGACCGCCCCTCCGCGACTCAGCGTCAACAACGCCCCCAACGCAAAAAAACCGCTGCCCCAACCAAATAAAAATTTCACGAAAGACGGCAACCTGCCCCAAATACTCAACGACGCACAAAAAATACACCCCGTGTTCAAAACCCACACGACCTCGTTGTGATTCAGAAAAAAACCGCTCTCCCGCGGGTTAAACCTCGACTCATACCAAGCCCGCAAAGTGTCCGAATACCAAACCAGCTCGACCCCGCCTCCTCCTACCCTCCATGCCATCATCTGCAAAAGTTGCGCCAAACCGAGAACAACAACCCCTACCACAAAAAACAACCGCACCTTCCTCCCCCGAAGCCCAAATAAAATCGCAACACAACCAAAAAAACCTGCCACCAAATTCGCCGACGGCAAAAAACCCGACGCAGGAAAATCGTTCTGCGCCCACCTCACAACCCCAAATCCCGCCAAAACAAACAAACCAGCCGCCCCCCACACCCCCTCGGGAAGCCTCTTCTCCGATAAATCAGAAAACGCCGCCAACATCGCCGCAGCACACGCGCAAACGAAAAG
Source organism: Chthoniobacter flavus (assembly GCA_020720945.1). GTDB lineage: Bacteria > Verrucomicrobiota > Verrucomicrobiia > Chthoniobacterales > DYNR01 > DYNR01. Next base: position 6,778 of record DYNR01000088.1, read on the forward strand.
CGGCCACGCCATCGCCGGCTCCATCAACCCCCCGTGAAGCCACTGCCCCACCGCCAACCCCGCAACCAACAATGATGCCACCGCAAAATCGGACACCAAACTGAACTTATACCTTTCCACTCTCCCCACACCTACAAAGAAAGGTCTCCCTTGGCGAGTTTTTCTTTCTTTCCAAAAAAACTTTGGAAAAACAAATCCGCTTGTTGCCCTTCCCCGCTTTTTGGTTCATCATCCCCGCCATGGCTCGCAAATCAAAAAAATCTGCCCCCCCTCTTGCCGTCGTGGGTGCCATCGTCCTCTTGCTCCTCGCCTTTGCCGCCGCTTTTTACTACATAAGCGGTGACTCTTCGCCGTTCCGCTCAACAGAAAACTTAGATGTAGATTCCTACCTGCAAAACGCGAACAGCCTCCGCGGAAACACCTACCGCATGGAAGCCGAAGTCCTCAACCAGTTGGCCATGACCCCCTCCTTCGGCCGCCTCATTTCCGTCCGCCCTCTCCCAGGCCGCATCCTCCCCCTCCTCCTCCCTCCCTCTTTCAACCCCACCAATATCCAAAAAGGACAAAAATTCGTTTTTTTAGTGAAAATCGACGAAACGGGGCTTTTACAAGTCCTGGATTTGAAAAAATCATGAA
>DYNR01000088.1:7513-8727 GCA_020720945.1 Chthoniobacter flavus
AAGGTTGAAAATTTCGGAACTGCTTGCTTCTCAAGCGATTTTCTTTGACCCGACCCGTGCCTTCTGGACTCTTCAAGCAAATACCCGAATCCGCATCAACCCACCTTTTTCCCGCAATCGCCCCGATCAGCCAACCCTTCTCAGGATGAAACTTTCCTCCCCCATCCACCTCTTCACCATCACCGCCCTCCTCTCCTCCCTTTTCTTTTTTGCAACCTCCGCGTTCTCGTTTGCCCAATCAACCGAGATGCTACGCCAACCTTCTCCCCCCTCCCAATCCCAACCCGCCTCTCCTCCCCGCCCCCAAAAAACAACACAATCCCCCGCAACCCCTTTCCAGGGAGAAAGCAAATTTCTGGGCGGCGATGTCCCCGTTTTTGACCCCGGCGCAGAAACGGTCGCATGGGACGGCAAGGCTTGGAATATCAACAATAACCGCATCTTCGAAGCCCGCTTCGAACGCTATTTGAATGAACCCGAAGAGGATACCTCCGACGATAAGGCCTACAACCTGATCATCAAAAAAATCTTGGACTTACTAGCCCCGGCAAAAATCACTCCTTCCAGCTTGGATGAAGCGTTCCGGATGCTCCCGCAAGCCTCTGCCTATGAACGAGATGCCCTGATCGGCGACGCACTCGCAAGCCAGGTCCACTCGTCCTGGCAAGCCATGAAATCCCGCGACCGCCTCGCTTCCGCAAACCGCGCTCTCGAAGAAGAACGCAAACGCGTGGAATGGAATACCAAAATGGCGTCCGAAGACCGATCCTCGCATAACTCCGCTCCCACTAACGCCACCGCAGCAAGGGAATGGAGCAAACAACAGCAACTCGAACGGGACGCGAGGATGCAGCCTTACGCCACCCGCCTCCTAGAAATCAACGCCCTGCTCAAAGCGAACGACCTCAAACAGGAACTCAGCCAACTCCAAGCAAAAATCGAGTTCCAAGCCCTCCTAGTCCAACTCTTCCTCCAACGCCGCTTCCAGCATGTCCTGATCGGAACCCGCTTCTACCGGGCGATTTTCAACGACGGCGGCAGCGCCCTCCAAGTAGGCGAAGACGCCAAAAACCTCTTTTCGAAAACCACGGGGATGCCCCCCACCGTTTCGACCATGGATGCCCTGGCCAGCGAAATCGTCCGCGATGTCGCCGAAGGCGTTAAAGCCTTTTGCTTCCTGCTGGATAACAACGAGATGGAAAGCGCCAGCAAAC